>NZ_FMDK01000542.1 GCF_900091995.1 Streptomyces sp. MnatMP-M17 | reverse complement strand
CGCCCGCCGCCCAGGCACGGCCGGGCTCGGCGCCCGCCGCCGGCGCCGACGCGGTGAAGGTCTTCGACGCCGAGGTCACCCAGGAGCAGATACCGCTGCTCCTCTCAGCGGGCCAGGACGCCCATGAACTCACCGAACGGGCCCCCGAGAAGGGGACCGCCAAGGTCGAGCTGTTCCTCACCGACGGTCAGGCGCGCGCCCTGGAGAAGCAGGGCGTCGAGGTCGCCGAGCGCAAGGTTCCCGCGAAGTCGGCGGCCCGCACCCGCGCGGCGGACGAGGGAGTCTTCCGCCCGTACAGCGGTGAGGGCAACCTCCAGGAGGAGATCGTCGAGACCGGGCAGGCCAATCCCGGTATCACCAAGGTCGTCTCCATCGGCAAGACGGTGCTGGGACAGGACATCCTCGCCCTCAAGGTCAGCAAGGGCGCGCGCACCGCCAAGGACGGATCCAAGCCGTCCGTGCTCTACATGTCGAACCAGCACGCGCGGGAGTGGATCACTCCCGAGATGACGCGCCGGCTGATGCACCACTACATCGACAACTACGGCAAGAACCCCCGAATAACGAAGATTGTCGACTCCACCGAGCTGTGGTTCGTCCTCTCCGCCAACCCGGACGGCTACGACTACACCTTCAGCTCCGACAGCGCCCGCCTCTGGCGCAAGAACCTCCGTGACGTCGACGGCAACGGACAGATCACTTCCGGCGACGGCGTCGACCTGAACCGTAACTTCGCCTACAAGTGGGGCTACGACGACGAGGGTTCGTCCCCGCAGCCCGCGAGCGAGACGTACCGTGGCACGGGCCCCAACTCCGAGCCCGAGACCCAGGCGATCGACCGCTTCGAGCGGCGCATCGACTTCGACTACGGCATCAACTACCACTCCGCCGCCGAACTGCTCCTCTACGGCGTGGGCTGGCAGGTCGCGACCCCGACCCCCGACGACGTGCTCTACAAGGCGCTCGCGGGCACCCCGGAGAACTCCGCCATCCCCGGCTACTACCCGCAGGTCTCCTCCGAGCTGTACACCACCAACGGTGAGGCCGACGGCCATGCGGCGAACGTCAACGGCACGATGATGTTCACGCCGGAGATGACGACCTGCCAGACCGCGTCCGGATACGACCCGGACGACGCGTGGGAGGCACGGGACTGCCAGTCCGGCTTCAACTTCCCCGACGACGAGAAGCTGATCCAGGCGGAGTTCGCCAAGAACGTCCCCTTCGCGCTCTCCGTCGCCGAGACGGCCGCCCACCCCGACCAGCCCTCCTCGTCGGTCGGCCTGACCGCCCCCGACTTCACGCTCGACCCGTTCACCACCTCGTACGCGCGCGGCGCCGACCAGGAGGTCTCCGTCACCGCGCGCTCGTCGCTACGGAAGATGGAGCTCAACTACCGCGTCAACGGCGGCCGTACCGAGCAGGAGAGGATCAGGGCCTGGAAGGGCGGCGAGACCTACGGCGGTGAGGACAACCTCCACTTCGACCAGTACCGCGCCAAGGTCGAGGACGCCGGTCCGGGTGACAGCGTCGAGGTCTGGTTCACCGGACGGACGGAGGACGGAAAGGCCACCTCCAGCGAGCACTTCACCTACACCGTGGCCGAAGTCCCCCGCGCCGACACGCTCGTGATCGCCGAGGAGGGCGCGCCCGCCCAGCAGGCCCAGACCTACGTCGACGCCCTGCGCGCCAACGGCCGTACCGCCGTCGTCTGGGACGTCGCCACTCAGGGCGCACCGCACCCGCTGGGTGTTCTCAGCCACTTCTCCACGGCCGTCCACTACACGGGCGCCGTGGCCCCCGGCGGCCCGACCCAGCTCGCCGTGCGCGACTTCCTCAACGAGGGCGGCAAGCTCATCGAGGCCGGAGAGCTGGCTGGTGGCAACGCCACGGTCGGGCGGGCCCAGACCAATGACTTCAGCCAGTACTACCTGGGCGCCTACGGACGCGCGTCCAACGCCCGCGCCACCGGATTCAGCGGCGCGGGAGTCCTCTCGGGAGCGGCCGGAGCACTCGGCGCGGCGCCCGGCAACCCGCTGAACGCGGCGGGCAGCTACACCGTCACCTCCGACACCCTGGACCCGGAGACCTTCCCGCAGTTCGCGAGCGCGCAGGCGGGCGTGTACACCGGAACCCCGAACCCGTACGCCCCTTACGAGGGCCAGTGGATGGCCGCCGCCACCCACCAGGACAACGACTGGCGCCGGCTCACCCGGACCGTCGACCTCACCGGGATCGACGCGGCCGACAAGCCGGAGCTGCGCCTCGCGCTCAACTGGAACACCGAGCCGGGGTACGACCACGCGGTCCTGGAGGCCCACACCGCCGGTGCCGACGACTGGACCACCCTCCCCGAGGCCGGCGGCGCGACCAGCACCACCGTGCCCGCCGAGTGCGAGGCCGGGTTCTTCCTCCAGGGCCACCCGTTCCTCGGCCGCTATCTGACCCTCGGCAACGAGGCCTGCACCGCGACCGGCACCAGCGGCGCCTGGAACAGCCTCACCGGCAGTTCGAACGGCTGGCAGCAGGTCGTCTTCGACCTGAGCGCCTACGCGGGCAAGAAGGCCGAACTGTCCCTCAGCTACATCACCGACCCCGGCAGCGGCGGGCGCGGACTCTTCGCGGACGACGCGCGGCTCGCCGTGGGCGGCGTGGAGCAGGCGTCCGAGGGCTTCGAGACCTCGCTGGGGGCCTGGACCACTCCGGGCGCGCCGGAGGGAAGCCCCGCGGTGGAGGGGGACTGGGCGCGTGCCCAGGAGCTCTTCAAGTCGTACGCGGCGGTCACCACGCGTGACACCGTGCTGCTCGGATTCGGTCTGGAACACGTGCGGGACACGGGAGAGCGCGTGACGCTCCTCGGCAAGGCACTGAGCGCCCTGCGGGACTGATCCCCGCCCCCACGCACGCGGTGGCCCGTACCCGTACCCACGGGTACGGGCCACCGTCGGCTCACAGGGCCACTCGATGTCACCACGCGGGCCGTGGAGAGGTAGGGTCATACGAGGTCGGGGACATCCCATACAACTCGCCGGCGTCGAAACCCGGCGTACCTAACGAGGAGATCGGTTCGTGACGATCCGCGTAGGCATCAACGGCTTTGGCCGCATCGGTCGTAACTACTTCCGCGCGCTGCTGGAGCAGGGTGCAGACATCGAGATCGTGGCTGTCAACGACCTGGGTGACACTGCGACCACGGCGCACCTTCTGAAGTACGACACCATCCTGGGCCGTCTGAAGGCCGAGGTGACCCACACCGCCGACACGATCACCGTCGACGGCCACACGATCAAGGTGCTCTCCGAGCGCAACCCGGCCGACATCCCCTGGGGTGAGCTGGGTGTCGACATCGTCATCGAGTCGACCGGCATCTTCACCAAGCGGGACGACGCCGCCAAGCACCTCGCGGGCGGCGCCAAGAAGGTCCTCATCTCGGCTCCGGCCACGGACGAGGACATCACGATCGTGCTGGGCGTCAACGAGGACAAGTACGACGCGGCGAGCCACAACATCATCTCCAACGCCTCCTGCACCACCAACTGTGTGGCGCCGATGGCCAAGGTCCTCCTGGAGAACTTCGGCATCGTCTCGGGCCTGATGACCACGGTCCACGCCTACACCAGCGACCAGCGCCTCCAGGACTTCCCGCACAGGGATCTGCGCAGGGCCCGCGCCGCGGCGGAGAACATCATTCCGGCGAGCACCGGCGCGGCCAAGGCCCTCGGTCTGGTCATCCCGGAGCTGGCCGGCAAGCTCAACGGCATGGCGATGCGGGTCCCGGTTCCCACGGGCTCCGTCACCGACCTGGTCGTCGAGACGGAGCGCGTGGTGACCAAGGACGAGGTCAACGCGGCGTTCCGGGCGGCGGCCGAGGGCGAGCTGAAGGGCTACCTGGACTACACCGAGGACCCGATCGTCTCCTCGGACATCGTCAACTGGCCCGCCTCCTGCACCTTCGACTCCTCCCTGACCATGGTCCAGGGCAAGAGCGTCAAGGTCATCGGCTGGTACGACAACGAGTGGGGCTACTCCAACCGCCTTGTCGACCTGACCGTCTTCGTCGGTGGCCAGCTCTGACACAGGGCCCATGAGTTCAGGGCCGCTGAGTTCAGGGCCGGTAGGCATCTCGATATGAGCGACAGGGCTCGGTCGGCGCATCCGCTGCGCTGTTCGAGCCCTGTTGGCCTGTCCAGACATCCCAAGGAGTCCAGCAGCAGATGAAGACGATCGACGAACTTCTCGCCGAAGGGGTCGGCGGCAAGCGCGTATTCGTCCGTGCCGACCTCAATGTGCCGCTCGACGGCACCACCATCACCGACGACGGCCGGATCCGGGCCGTACTGCCGACGGTCGCCCGGCTCGCCGAGGCCGGCGCCCGCGTCGTCGTCGCCTCCCATCTGGGCCGCCCCAAGGGCGCCCCGGAGCCCGCCTTCTCCCTCGCTCCCGCCGCCGCGCGCCTCGGTGAACTCCTCGGTGCCGATGTGGCGTTCGCGACCGACACCGTCGGCGACTCCGCCAAGGCCGTCGTCGCGGGCCTGGCCGACGGTCAGGTCGCCGTCATCGAGAATCTGCGCTTCAACCCGGGCGAGACCGCCAAGGACGACGCCGAGCGCGGCGCCTTCGCCGACGAGCTCGCCGAGCTGGCCGATCTTTATGTGGGCGACGGCTTCGGCGCGGTGCACCGCAAGCACGCCTCGGTCGTCGATCTGCCGGCCCGGCTGCCGCACGCCGCGGGCGGACTGATCGCCACCGAGGTCGCCGTGCTCAAGAAGCTCACGGACGACGTACGGCGTCCCTACGCCGTGGTCCTCGGCGGCGCCAAGGTCTCCGACAAGCTCGGAGTCATCGACCATCTCCTGGAGAAGGCCGACCGCATCCTGATCGGCGGCGGCATGCTCTTCACGTTCCTGAAGGCACAGGGCCATGAGATCGGCTCCTCGCTCGTCCAGGAGGACCAGATCCCGGTCGTCCAGGAGTATCTGAAGCGGGCCGACGAGCGCGGTGTGGAGTTCGTACTCCCCGTGGACGTCCTCGTCGCGGCGGAGTTCCCGGACCTCAAGACCAAGGCGCCCGCGCACCCGGACACGGTGGCCGCCGATGCCATTCCGGCCGGAAAGATGGGCCTGGACATCGGCCCCGAGACCGGCCGGCTGTACGCCTCGAAGCTCCTCGACGCCGAGACCGTCTTCTGGAACGGTCCCATGGGCGTCTTCGAGCACCCCGACTACGCCGAGGGCACCAGGGCCGTCGCCCAGGCGCTCGTGGACTCCCCGGGCTTCTCCGTCGTCGGTGGTGGCGACTCCGCCGCCGCCGTCCGGATCCTGGGCTTCGACGAGAACGCATTCGGCCATATTTCGACCGGTGGCGGCGCCAGCCTCGAATACCTCGAGGGCAAGACGCTTCCCGGCCTCGCCGCACTGGAGGACTGACCACCAAATGAGCACCCGTACCCCGCTGATGGCGGGCAACTGGAAGATGAACCTCAACCATCTTGAGGCCATCGCCCATGTCCAGAAGCTCGCCTTCGCCCTGACGGACAAGGACTACGACGCCGTCGAGGTCGCCGTGCTGGCGCCCTTCACCGATCTGCGGTCCGTGCAGACCCTGACCGACGGCGACAAGCTCAAGATCAAGTACGGCGCCCAGGACATCTCGGCGCACGACTCCGGCGCGTACACCGGCGAGATCTCGGGCCCGATGCTGTCCAAGCTGAAGTGCACCTATGTCGCCGTCGGTCACTCCGAGCGCCGGCAGTACCACGCCGAGACGAACGAGATCTGCAACGCCAAGGTGAAGGCCGCGTTCAAGCACGGGCTGACGCCGATCCTCTGTGTGGGCGAGGGCCTGGACATCCGCAAGGCCGGTGACCAGGTCTCCTACACGCTCGCCCAGCTCGACGGCGGCCTCAAGGACATCCCGGCCGAGCAGGCCGAGTCCGTGGTGATCGCGTACGAGCCTGTGTGGGCTATCGGCACCGGTGAGGTCGCCACTCCCGAGGACGCCCAGGAGGTCTGCGGAGCGATCCGCGGACGGCTGGCCGAGCTGTACTCGCAGGATCTGGCCGACCAGGTCCGGATCCAGTACGGCGGCTCGGTGAAGTCCGGGAATGTCGCCGCGATCATGGCGCAGCCCGATGTGGACGGCGCCCTGGTGGGCGGCGCGGCGTTGGACGCCGACGAGTTTGTCAAGATCGTCCGGTTCCGGGACCAGTAAGGATCAGTAAGAGCCAGTAAGGACCGGTCGGCGACCGGTCAGCACGGGGTTCCGGAATCGGTAAGCACGGGTTCCGGGACCGGTAAGTATGCGGCGGCTCGGATCCGTCGTACCCTTGCGGGGGCCGGCTCGGGACGGTGGAACATCTCCCGGCGGGTCCCCGCAGTCCATATCGGAACCATCGGGTCTGACTCCCAGATCCCGCCGGTTCTGCCCGTCCGAGGAAGTTGGTCCAGCCGTGGTAATGGGGTTCTCGATCGCCCTCATCGTCTTCAGCCTGCTGATGATGCTGCTCGTGCTGATGCACAAGGGGAAGGGCGGCGGCCTCTCCGACATGTTCGGTGGCGGAATGCAGTCGTCCGTCGGTGGTTCCTCGGTCGCCGAGCGTAACCTCGACCGCATCACCGTGGTTGTCGGTCTGCTGTGGTTCGCGTGCATTGTCGTTCTTGGTCTGCTGCTGAAGCTGGACAGCTAGACACACGTACGGTACGGCGTCGCGGGCGCGGCCTATCATGGGGTTCCGCGCCGGGCGGCAGGGGGTAACTCCCTTCACTGGACGCGCGTTGGGCCTTACGTAGACTGGGGCGCCCGGCAGCGGAGCTGCCTATCGATGCTTTGCGGCACCATCACGCAGGGAGTTACGACCGTGGCAAGTGGCAACGCGATCCGGGGAAGCCGGGTCGGAGCGGGGCCGATGGGTGAGGCCGAGCGTGGCGAGTCCGCGCCGCGCCTGCGCATCTCCTTCTGGTGCTCCAACGGGCACGAGACGCAGCCGAGCTTCGCCAGTGACGCACAGGTTCCGGAGACGTGGGACTGCCCGCGCTGTGGATTCCCGGCCGGTCAGGACCGGGACAATCCGCCGGACCCGCCGCGTACCGAGCCGTACAAGACGCACCTCGCCTATGTACGGGAGCGACGCAGCGACGCGGACGGCGAAGCGATCCTCGCCGAAGCGCTCGCCAAACTGCGCGGCGAGATCTAGACACGAGATCTGGACGCATCAGGATCTGGACATAACGAGATCTGGATACATCAAGATCTGGACATACTTCGGCTGGCCGGACACCCAACAGGTGTCCGGCCGGTTTGTTCTGCCTCGTCCGTGGCTCGTGTCGTCCCGTCGTCGCGCGGTCACCCTGATCGCATAGGTTGGTCGGGCAGCAGGGCACGCACACACGCACGAGAAGAAGTGGACCGATGTCCGAGATGAACGCAGAAGGCCGTACCAGGCTCACCCGGACGCCCGAGTGGAACGCGCTCGGCAAGCACCGTGAACAGCTCGGGCAGACGCATCTGCGGGAGCTGTTCGCCGCCGATCCGGCGCGCGGCACCGGCTATACCCTCAAGGTGGGCGATCTCCACCTGGACTACTCCAAGCACCTGGTGGCCGACGAGACGCTGACGCTCCTTCGCGAGCTGGCCGCGGCGACCGGCGTGGCCGAGCTGCGGGACGCGATGTTCCGCGGCGAGAAGATCAACACCACCGAGGACCGCGCCGTACTGCACACGGCGCTGCGCGCCCCGCGCGATGCCGTCATCGAGGTGGACGGCGAGAATGTCGTACCGGCGGTGCATGCCGTACTCGACAAGATGAGCGCGTTCGCCGACCGGATCAGGTCCGGCGAGTGGACCGGGCACACCGGGCGTCCCATCAAGAACGTGATCAATATCGGTATCGGCGGCTCCGACCTCGGTCCCGCGATGGCCTACGAAGTGCTCCGCTCCTTCACCGACCGTGATCTCACGGTCCGCTTCGTCTCCAATGTGGACGGCGCGGATCTGTACGAGGCCGTACGGGACCTGGATCCGGCCGAGACGCTCTTCATCATCGCGTCCAAGACCTTCACCACCATCGAGACCATCACCAACGCCACCTCGGCCCGCTCCTGGCTGCTGACCGAGCTGGGCGCCGGGCAGGAGGCCGTCGCCAAGCACTTCGTGGCGCTCTCCACCAACGCCGGCAAGGTCGCCGAGTTCGGTATCGACACGGCCAACATGTTCGAGTTCTGGGACTGGGTCGGCGGGCGCTACTCGTACGACTCGGCCATCGGCCTCTCGCTGATGATCGCGATCGGTCCGGACCGGTTCCGGGAGATGCTCGACGGCTTCCATCTCGTGGACGAGCACTTCCGTACCGCGCCGCCGGAGGCCAACGCGCCTCTGCTGCTGGGTCTGCTGGGCATCTGGTACGGATCGTTCTTCGACGCCCAGTCGCATGCCGTCCTGCCCTACAGCCACTATCTGTCGAAGTTCACCGCGTATCTCCAGCAGCTCGACATGGAGTCCAACGGCAAGTCGGTGGACCGGGAGGGCCGGCCGGTCGAATGGCAGACCGGACCCGTGGTCTGGGGTACTCCGGGCACCAACGGGCAGCACGCGTATTACCAGTTGATCCATCAGGGCACCAAGGTCATCCCGGCCGACTTCATCGGCTTCGCCCGGCCCGTGGACGATCTGCGGCCCGGTCTGGTCGCGCAGCACGATCTGCTGATGGCCAACTTCTTCGCGCAGACGCAGGCGCTGGCCTTCGGCAAGACGCCGGAAGAGGTACGCGCCGAGGGCGTGCCGGAGGAGCTGGTGCCGCACAAGACCTTCCGCGGCAACCACCCGACGACCACGATCCTCGCCGAGGCGCTCACCCCGTCCGTGCTCGGCCAGCTCATCGCGCTCTACGAGCACAAGGTGTTCGTCCAGGGCGCCGTCTGGAACATCGACTCCTTCGACCAGTGGGGCGTCGAGCTGGGCAAGGTGCTCGCCAAGCGGATCGAGCCCGTGCTCACCGGTGAGGAGTCCGGCGACCAGCTCGACGGTTCGACCGCGGCGCTGGTCGCCACGTACCGTTCACTGCGTGGCCGCTGAACCGGTGGCGGAGGGGGCCCGGCGGCTCCGGCCGCCCGACAACACACTGAACGAACGCGCCATCGGCTGGGGGCG
>NZ_FMDK01000541.1 GCF_900091995.1 Streptomyces sp. MnatMP-M17 | reverse complement strand
CGGTCCGAGCCGTCAGCGACCCGGTCGGGCACGCCCGAGGCCCAGCAGCCGACCACCGGCGGCGGCACGGTCCCGGAGACGGCCGGCGGCGCGGCCAGCACCGGCCAGAGCCAGCAGCAACAGCCCAGCCAGACTCAGGGCACGACGGGCCGCCAGGCCCCTCAGACCGCCCAGCAGGCCCCGCCGCCGTCCAACAGCCAGGGCCCTTCGACCACGGGCGGCACGGGCGACGGAAGCACGGGCACGACCAGCGACGGCGGCGGCTCCTCGACGGGCGGCTCCACCACAACCGGCGGCAACCGCAACCCCATCGGCGGCCTCCTGGGCTGACACGGCACGGCGCCCGATTCGGCGGCGCCGTGTGCCTTGCACCGGGGCCGGGCGGCCCGGCCCCGGTCGGCTGTCCCAGGCCCGGTACGGCCCACGCACGGGTCCGTATCGCCTCCGTACGGGCTCGGCGCGGGGCACGTACAGCGCCGCGCCCGTCGCGCCACCAGGCCCGCGCGGCGCGTTTCAGCGTCAGCGTGGGCCCGACGCCAGTTCCTTCGCCGCCTCCGTGAGGTCCTTCGCCGTGTCGATGGCCCGCCAGTACGCGCCGTGCGGCAGCGGAAAGCCCGCGAGGCGGCGCTCACGGGCCAGGCGCGGGAACGTCGTGCGCTCGTGGTCGCCGCGTTCCGGCAGCAGTTCGGCGAAGCGCGGGGAGAACACATACACACCCGCGTTGATCAGATAAGGCGACGGAGGCGCCTCGATGAAGTCGAGGACATGGCCGAACTCGTCCGTCTCCACGGCACCCCACGGGATCCGTGGACGGGCCAGGGCGAGCGTTGCCGTCGCGTCACGCTCGGCGTGGAACGCGGCCATCTCGCGCAACGAGAAACGTGTCCAGATGTCGCCATTGGTGGCGTACCAGGGCTGCCCTGGGGCAGGGAGCTTGGCGGCGGCGTACTTGAGGCCGCCGCCGCGCCCAAGGGGCTCGGGCTCCACCACGGTCGTGACACGCAGCGGAAGATCCGCCGAGTCCAGCCATTCCTGGAGGACTTCGGCGAGATGCCCGCACGAGACGACGGCGTCGGTCACACCCTCGGCGGCGAGCCAGGCGAGCTGATGGCCGATGATCGGGGTCCCCGTGCCGGGAATCTCGACCATCGGCTTGGGACGGTCATCGGTGTACGGGCGCAGCCGCGACCCCTGGCCGCCCGCGAGGACCACGGCCTGCGTCGGAAACGTATGCATACCGTGAACGATAGGCGGGGAGGGACGGCCGGTGAGCCGCGACCGACGATCGGCCGGGCGGTCGACTGACGTCCGGCCGACTGAGCCGACTGACGTCCGGCCGACTCTCCGCGGTCAGCTTCCCGCGGCCTGCTGGGACACGCCGTACGCGAACGACGTGTCGCACACGGGCCGGGAGAAGGACTGCGCGCGGGTGGGACCGTACGTCGACACGGCCGCACGGCCCAGGGCCCGCGCGATCGACATGCAGTGCCTGGCGAGCGACGGACGCTCCTCGACCTGCCGCTGAAGGTGCGTCAGGGCGATGCCCGGATCCTTCTCCTGAAGTTCCACGAGAAGCTGCTCGCGCAGAATATCCTGGGGCGTACGGGACTTGGCCCGCACCGAGGCGGTGTCCGAGGAAGCGGTCAGGACCTGCGACTCGGCTGTGCTGGACGCCCACGGAACACGGGCGACCGCGAGGGTCCCGGAGAGCACCAGGACGACGGGCAGTACGAGAGCGAGAGTTCGGCCGATACGGCGGGCTGAGTGGGTCACGCAGGCGAGCGTAGCGGCCAGTGATGATTTGGCGACATTTAGTCACTCTCCCGAGGGATGGTTCGACCGCCCTTTTCGAATCGGGCGTTGACGGGCCCGTCCGAAATGACCTGTGTGCCGGGGTATTTGTCGACACGCGGCGCGCGGCAAACGCGGACGGCCCCGCACCGGAGTGGTGCGGGGTCGTCCGAAGATCAACCGCTTCGACCGGTTCAGTCGGATCAACCGGTTCAGTCGGTCAGGCGCTCGCCGGTCGAGGTCGAGAAGACATGCGTCTCACCGGCGCGCGGCACGACGTGCAGCTTGGCGCCCTTGTCCGGCACGGCGCGGCCGTTGACACGGACGACGATGTCCTTCTTCTCGCTGCCGAGGTCGGCGGTGCCGTACACATAGCCGTCGGCGCCCAGCTCCTCGACGACATTGACGACCACGGCCAGACCGGCCGGCGCCTCCTTGGAGAGCGTGCCCGAGGTGCTGTCCTCGGCGAGATCGAAGTGCTCGGGACGGACACCGACCGTCACGGTCTTGTCGCCCTTGTCCGCGGCGGCGGCGAGCGCCTCACGCGACACCGGCACCACGCTGTTGCCGAACTTCACACCACCGTCGGTGATCGGCACCTCGACCAGGTTCATGGCCGGGGAGCCGATGAAGCCGGCGACGAACAGGTTGTTCGGGCGGTCGTACATGTTGCGCGGCGAGTCGACCTGCTGGAGCAGCCCGTCCTTCAGGACCGCCACCCGGTCGCCCATGGTCATGGCCTCGACCTGGTCGTGAGTCACGTACACCGTGGTGATGCCGAGACGGCGCTGGAGCGACGCGATCTGCGTACGGGTCGAGACACGGAGCTTGGCGTCGAGGTTCGACAGCGGCTCGTCCATGAGGAACACCTGCGGCTCACGCACGATGGCGCGTCCCATCGCGACACGCTGCCGCTGACCACCGGAGAGCGCCTTCGGCTTGCGGTCCAGGTACTCGGAGAGGTCGAGGATCTTCGCGGCCTCCTCGACCTTCTTACGGATGTCCGCCTTGTTCACACCGGCGATCTTGAGCGCGAAGCCCATGTTGTCGGCGACGGACATGTGCGGGTACAGCGCGTAGTTCTGGAACACCATGGCGATGTCCCGGTCCTTCGGCGGCAGATGCGTGACATCGCGCTCACCGATACGGATGGCACCCGCGTTGACGTCCTCAAGACCCGCGAGCATGCGCAGGGAGGTCGACTTGCCGCAGCCGGAAGGACCGACGAGGACGAGGAACTCCCCGTCCGCGATCTCGATCTCGAGCTGATCGACGGCGGGCTTCGTGGAACCCGGGTAAACACGGGTTGCCTTGTCGAACGAGACAGTTGCCATGACGATGTGTCCCTCCACCGGCAGGAACGTGCCGGACGATCCGAGTAAAGGAATGGTTCCTCCGCCGAAGGGCGAAGGATGGGTCTAGTCCACCTGATGAACTCCAGGTGACGCTACCTCGCGATTCCGGATCTGTCAGTACTCCGGCCCGCACCAAATTCCTGCCCGACGGCCGACCGGACAGAGCACCCCACTTTTGACCTCTCCAACTGCGGGCGGCCAGGCAGAGCGACGCCCTTTTGACCGTGTCTGCGCCGGTGCGAGGCAGAGCAACAACCTTTTGACCGTGCCCGCGCTGCGCACCGGGTGGCAGCGGCCAGAGCACTTGCCTTTTGGCCTTGCTCACACCGACAGCGTGGACTCACCGCCCTCGCGGGCGGCAGTTCCTGCTTCAACGCCCATAGCCGGTCGGCCGCGATCCTCAAGGATCACGCCCGGACGGTCTTACACGGGCTCCACAGGCATTCCGGCCGACGGCCCGTCGGTCCGTATCTCCGTGTCGCAACAATCACAACCACCGCTTACGCGGTCAGCACACAGTCCTCCAGCTCCGAGGCCTTGATCACCGGTGGTGGCACCCGGCCCGGTGGCAGCGCCGACGCCACCAGCCAGTACAGCCGCATTCCCTCGTCCCGGAGGTTCACCGCCGCGTTCACATCCCGGTCATGCACCACACCGCACTCCTCGCACGTCCAGGCCCGTGCCGACACATCGAGGCGCGGGCCCTTCGTATGACAGGACGAGCAGCGCCGCGTGGACGGAAAGAAACGGTCGACGATCACCAGCGTCCGCCCGTACCACCCGCACTTGTAGCGCAACTGACGCAGCAGCTCACCCCATGCCGCATCCAGGATCGACCGGCTCAGCTTGGCCTTGCGCCGTCTTCCCTTGCCCTTCGCCGGGCGCAGCAGGGTCACGATGGACAGATCCTCCACCACGAGCACTTGGTTCTCGCGCACCCAGCGGCTCCGCTTGCTTCGCCAACGTCACCAGCCCGGTACCCGGCCGCTCCGGATCCTCCACCCAGCGGAAACCGGTCCGTACGTACGTTGCCGAATCACGCGAGCGGTGCTTCCGCTTCCGCTGCGGATACTTCGAGGTCCCCCGGAAGAAACCCGAGAACGCCCCCTCCAGATGCCGTAACGCCTGCTGCAACACCGTCGAGGACACCGCACCCAACCACGACGTCCCCTCCGCCCGCCGCCACCCGGTCAGCGCCCGGCACGTCTCCGCGAAACCCACGGAGACACGGTGTTTCTCCCAGGCGCCCACCCGCAGGGCGAGCCCTTCGTTGTAGACCCAGCGGCACGCGCCGAAGGTGCTCACCAACTGCTCGGCCTGGACCGGCGACGGATAGAACCGGAAGCGGTACACCCGCTGCTGCATGCCCGGCTCCTTGGCCCGGCTCTTCAGCGGAGTGGCACGACGGCCGTGGTGCTTGCGCCGGTCGGCTATGCCGAGCACTTCACGCTTGACCCGCTTGGCCTCGGCGCCGGTGACCCGTACTACGGGTCCTATCGCTGAGTCCGCCACAGTCACTCCCCATCGTCTGATCGTCGCAACAGAACGTCAGTCCTTACAACGAACGTGTGGTCGCGAGGTCACGCAGGCGCGGGAACTTTGTGGCTCCGGCGGTTCGCCGCTGTGTAGAGTAGGAGAGCTTTCGCGCACTGCCTTTTTGTGCGCAAATGCCCCCTTAGCTCAGTTTGGTTTAGAGTCGCCGATTTGTAATCGGCAGGTCGTCGGTTCGAGTCCGACAGGGGGCTCTGACAAAACAGTGTCCCGGCCCATCCCAGGGCCGGGACACTTGCATTTTCACCAGCCGCTCGCGGCCGTCGCGCTGCGCCCAACTGCCCCGTCAGCGGCCCGAGATGCGGTTGGCTGCTCGGGCTATGGGGTGGGTCGTGGGGGTTGGGGTGGTGGATTCTTTGGTGTCTGCTGTGCGGTAGGCCGCGTACAGGGCGTGGACGCCCAGCCAGCGGAAGGGTTCGGGTTCCCACTTGCGGACCTTGTGGTTGACCCAGGGGAGGGTGGTCAGTTCGGTGGGGCCCGACTGTCCGGAGTCCTGTTGGATCAGGTCGCGCAGGGTGCGGGCGGCGAGGTTGGTGGTGGCGACGCCGGAGCCGACGTAGCCGCCCGCCCAGCCGAGGCCGGTGGTGCGGTCGAGGGTGACGGTGGCGCACCAGTCGCGCGGGACACCGAGGACGCCGGACCAGGCGTGGTCGATACGGGCGCCCGCGGTGGCGGGGAAGAAGCGGACGAGGATGTCGCGCAGCGCTTCGATGGTGGCGGGCTGGGTGCCGGCGGTGTCCGAGAAGTGCGCGGCTCTGGAGCCGTAGCGGTAGGGATAGCCACGGCCGCCGAGGGCGATGCGGTCGTCGGCGGTGCGCTGGGCGTACATATAGGCGTGCGCCATGTCGCCGAGCGTTTCGCGGCCGTCCCAGCCGATGGTGTCCCAGATGTCGGCGGGCAGTGGTTCGGTGGCGATCATGGAGGAGTTCATGGGGAGCCAGGTGCGCCGGGCGCCCTTGAGGTTCGCTGTGAAGCCTTCGGTGCAGCGGAGGATGTAGGGCGCGCGGACGGTGCCGTACGGCGTGACGGCGTGTTTGGGCCTGATCTCGGTGACGGGCGTCGATTCGTGGATGGTGACGCCGAGTGCTTCGACGGCCGCGGCGAGGCCTTTGACCAGTTTGACCGGGTGGAGCCGGGCGCCGTGCGGTGTCCAGGTGGAGCCGAGGGCTCCGGTGACGCGGATACGGTCGGCGGTTTCGCGGGTGTCGTGGAGTGTGCGGTCGGTTTCGCCGAAGGCGGTCTCCGCGGTGTGGAAGGCCTTGAGGCGGGCGAGTTGGGCGGGTGTGCGGGCGATTTCGAGGACGCCGCCCGGGTGGATGTCGGCGTCGATGTGCTCCTCCGCGGCGACGCGTACGACTTCGGCGACGGTGTCGTTCATGGCGCGCTGGAGGCGTACGGCGGCGTCGTGGCCGTGGAGTTGGGCGTAGCGGTCGCGGCCCGCGATGCCGTTGTAGAGCCAGCCGCCGTTACGTCCGGAGGCGCCGTAACCGCAGAACTTTCCTTCCAGGACGGTGATGTCGAGGAAGGGCGCGGCTTTCTTGAGGTAGTAGGCCGTCCAGAGGCCGGTGTAGCCGCCGCCGACGATGCAGACGTCGGCGGTCGCGTCTCCCGGGAGCGGTTCGCGTGGGGCCGGGATGCCGTCCTGGGCGTACCAGAAGGAGATCCCGCCGTTGGTGGTGCCGGCCGTGGTCGCGTGGGCGCCAGGTCCGGTGCCGGCCGTGGGTTCCGTACCGTCGCTGCCGCTCGTACCGCCGTTGTCTGCGCTGGTCATGTGGGCGTTCGTACACCGGAACTCGTACGTTTGTCCAGGTATCGGCGGGGACGGCAGGCGCGCGTCAGCGGGTAGCAGGCGAGTCCGATGAGGACCGAGGCGAGATGGCCGAGGTCGGTGAAGGTACGGCCGGTGATCAGCGGCACGCCGTAGAAGATGAGGACGGCGGCGAGATAGGGCAGATGCCAAGGGCGCGGCACTCGGTAGGTCAGGACGCCCGCGATTCCGGCGAGCGCGTAGCTGACACCGACGTCCAGGGTGTTGGCGGCGGACTGCGGGGCGTGTCCGTGGTGGATGGCCCAGCCGAGGACGCCCTCGCTGATCAGCGTCGCGCCGATATGGGCGAGCGCGGCCACGGAGAGCCAGCGCGGGGTGCCGAGCCAGTGTTCGGCGGGCGCGTGGAAGACGGTGTAGAGCACGGCGTACGGGAGCCATGTACCGCCGTCGATCCAGAAGGCGCTGACGATGAGCACACGGACGGGATCGGTGGACAGCTCATGGATGTTGGTGGAGCGCTGGAGCAGGAATTCCCTCTCGAACTGGGGCGACATCTGGTGGAGGGCGACGGTGGTGACGAAGAGGGCGGCCAGCCAGAGATAGGTGCCGGAGGCGCTCGTGATCCAGGTGCGGATCGGTGCGGTCCAGGTGTGGACCGTCGTGGACCAGGTGCGGATCGTCGTGATCCGGGTGCGGACCGTGTGGAGAATGCGGCGCATGGGCCGATTCACGCACGGCCGTAGGATCGTGGGCGTGATTGACATTCCGGTGGAGCTGGCGGAAACACAGTCGAGGTTTCTGGGCGAGGCCGGCCGTGCGTTCATCGCGGCGCTGCCGGGCAGGGCGGCGGATTTTCTGGAGCGGTGGGAGCTGCGCCGTACCGGTCCTTCGATGTACGGCATGTGTGCGCTGGTGCTGCCGGTGGAGTGTGCGGACGGTACGGCGGCGGTGCTGAAGCTTCAGCATCTCGACGACGAGTCGGCCGGGGAGCCGGTGGCGCTGCGGGCGTGGGACGGCGACGGCGCGGTGCGGCTGCTGCGGTACGACGGGCACGCTGCTGCTGGAGCGGCTGCGGGCGCGGGATCTGGGCGGTGTGCCGTCGCGGGAGGCGGTCCGGATTCTGGCGGAGCTGCTGGCGCGGCTGACATCGGCGCGGGCTCCGGCGGGTCTGCGGTCGCTGGGCGATATCGCGGCGCGGATGCTGGGGGAGATGTCGGGGCCGGAGAAGGCACTGGTCGATTCGCTCGCCGACGAGAGCGAGCGGCGGCTGCTGCGGGACTGCGCGGCGGCGCTGCGCGAGGTGGCGGACGAGCCCGGGGACCGGCTGCTGCACTGGGATCTGCATTACGAGAATGTCCTGGCCGCGGACCGGGAACCGTGGCTGGCGATCGATCCGAAGCCGCTGGCGGGCGACCCGGGCTTCGAGCTGCTGCCCGCGCTGGACAACCGTTTCGACGCGTTGGAGACGCTGTGGCGCTTCGATCTGATGACGGAGGTGCTGGGCCTGGACCGGGAGCGGGCGCGGGCCTGGACGCTGGGGCGGGTGCTCCAGAACTCCTTGTGGCACATCAAGGACGGCGAGTGGGAGCTGGATCCCGATCAGGTGTCCATTGCTCGGTCACTGCTGGCGCGGTGAGCGGGCGGGAGGGCAGGCTGCGGTCATGATTCGTACTGCCACTGCCGCCGATGTCCCGGTGATCCACGCGATGGTCCGGGAGCTGGCGGAGTATGAGAAGTGCCTGGACGAGGCGCGGGCGACCGAGGAGCAGCTCCGCGAGGCGCTGTTCGGTGAGCGGCCGGCGGCGTTCGCGCATATCGCGGAGTCGGACGAGGACGGGGAGCCGGTGGGCTTCGCGCTCTGGTTCCTGAATTTCTCGACGTGGCGCGGTGTGCACGGGGTGTATCTGGAGGATCTGTACGTACGTCCCGACCGGCGCGGCGGCGGCCATGGAAAGGCGCTGCTGACGGAGCTGGCGCGGATCTGCGTGGAGCGTGGCTACGAGCGGCTGGAGTGGTCGGTGCTGGACTGGAACGAGCCGTCGATCGCCTTCTACCGGTCTCTGGGCGCGCTGCCGCAGGACGGCTGGACGGTGTTCCGTCTGACGGACGACGCGCTCGCCGGGCTGGGGACGGCGCGGGAGTAGAGGACGGCGGCTCGCCCGGCGCCCCGGGGGCGGTCAGCGGTCAGCACGCGGTCGTTCAGGGACCACGTGTGCCCGTGGCCGCCGCTGCCGCCTCGCGGTTGCGCGGTGAGGCGCCCGTGATGACGAGTGCGGCTACGATCGCCGCCGCCAGCAGGATGACCGCCGCCCAGGCGATGGCGACGGTGAAGCCGTGGACCGTGCCGGTGTTCACGATGTCCGTCTTCTGTGCCGATGTGAGCCCGCCCTGCTTCTCCGCCGCCGCGAGATGAACCGCCAGATAGGCGCTTGTGGTGGTCGTCGCGATGGTGTTGAGGAGGGCCGTACCGATGGAGCCGCCGACCTGCTGCGCGGTGTTGACGGTCGCCGAGGTGACGCCGGAGTCCCTGGCCGGTACGCCCGAGGTGCCGGTGGCGATGGCGGGCATGAAGGTGAGCCCGAGGCCGAGGCCCAGCAGCACGGTGCCGGGCAGGATGTGCGCGGGATAGCTGGAGTGGGTGTCGATGAAGGTCAGTGAGTAGAGCCCGCCCGCGCCGAGCAGCAGTCCGGGTACGAGCAGAAACCGCGGCGGCGCGTACGGCAGCAGCCTGGCGGAGATCTGGGTGGAGCCGATGACGATCGACGCGGTCAGTGGCAGGAAGGCGAGGCCGGTGCGCAAGGGCGAGTAGCCGAGGATGGTCTGCAGGAAGTACGTCATGAACAGGAACGCGCCGAACAGCCCGACCGTCGTCAGGCACATGATGAGCATCGAGCCGCCGCGGTTGCGGTCGCGGACGATACGCAGTGGCAGCAGCGGTCCGGTGGAACGGTTCTGCCACCACACGAAGACGCACAGCAGCGCCACACCGCCCAGCAGCAGGCCCAGGACGAGCGGTGCGCTCCAGCCCTTGGTCTCGGCCTCGCTGAGTCCGTAGACGAGGGCGACGAGACCGCCGCAGCCGAGGACGACGCCCGGGATGTCGAGATGCGCCCCATGCGCTCCACGGGTGCCGGCCCGGTCGCTGAGCAGCGTGAACGCGCCGACCACGGCGACGGCGGCGATCGGGACATTGACGTACAGACACCAGCGCCAGCTCAGATACTCGGTGAGAACGCCGCCGACGAGCAGACCGATGGCGGATCCCGCGCCCGCGATGGCGCTGAAGACGCCGAAGGCCTTGGCCCGCTCGGTGCCGCCGGTGAAGGTGGTGGTGAGCAGGGAGAGCGCGGACGGCGCGAGGAGCGCGGCGAAGGCGCCCTGGAGCGCGCGGGCGAGGAAGAGCATCTCGGGGCCGGTGGACGCGCCGCCGATCGCGGAGGCCGCGGCGAATCCGATCAGGCCGACGACGAAGGTGCGTTTACGGCCGACGAGGTCGGCGATCCGGCCGCCGAGGAGCAGCAGTCCGCCGAAGGCGAGGGTGTAGGCGGTGATCACCCACTGGCGGTTTCCGTTGGTCAGGCCGAGGTCGCGCTGGGCCGAGGGCAGGGCGATGTTCACGATGGTGGCGTCGAGTACGACCATGAGCTGGGCTGTCGCGATGACGGCCAGGGCCCACCAGCGGTGGGTGTCGACCTCGGTGCCGGGCTCCGGGCCGGGGCGGGCGCCGGGGCGGGCGTCAGGCTTGGCGCCGGGTCGGCTGTCCGAGTTCGCCGGGTCGCTCATCCCAGGTCTTCCCTCGCAATGGGCTTGTGCCGGTCGTGGTCGGCTCTTTGCCGGATCTCTGCACAGAACACCACGGATCGGGTGGTTTCGCTTCTTGCGGCAAGGGCAGGGCGATTGTTCCCGTACCGGCGCCGGACCCCCGTCCTGGCGCCGGTACGGAGCTCAGCCCCCGGAGCTACGGGCGATGCCGCTGCGGCTCAACGGCCTGCGGCTACGGCTCCAGGACGACCTTCCCCATCGTTCCGCGCGTCTCCAGCGCCCGGTGCGCGCGTGCCGCCTCGGCGAGCGGGAAGCGCTGTACGGCCGGCCGCAGCCGCCCGGCCGCGGCCTCGGCGAGCGAGCGCTCCTCCAGTACGCGTATGCCGCCGCCCGCCTTCTGGAGCATCACCGGGCCGAGGACGGACTCGGAGGTGATCCCGCGCTCCGCCAGCTCCTCGTCCGTGAAGGTCAGCGGCCCGCCGTCGTGCAGGCCCGTGCCCGACCAGCCGAAGACGATGTGCTTGCCGCCCCTGGCGAGGAGACCGACGGCGGCCAGGCCCGTACCGCCGCCGACGGAGTCGAAGACGACGGTCGCGCCACGGCCGTCGTGACGCTCGCGGAGATGGTCGCGGACCTGTGCGGGCCAGTCGGGCAGGGTGTAGTCGACGGCGAGGTCGGCGCCGTTCGCGGCGGTGCGGGCGACCTTCGCCGGGCCGCCCGCGAGGCCGATGACGGTGGCGCCGGCGTTCTTCGCGTACTGGACGAGCAGGGTGCCGATCCCGCCGGCCGCCGCCGGTACGAGGACGATGTCGCCGGGGCCGAGTCCGTCGGTGAACTGGAGGATGCCCATGGCCGTACGGCCCGTTCCGATCATGGCGACCGCCTCGGCCTCGTCGAGTCCGGCCGGGATCTCGTGGAGCCGGGCGGTGTCGGTGACGGCGAGTTCCGCGTAACCACCCGGCACCATGCCCAGGTGCGCGACGACCCGCTTGCCGAGCCAGTCGGCGGCCACGCCCTCGCCGAGCGACTCGACCGTACCGGCGACCTCGCGGCCCGGGATGGTGGGCAGTTCGGCGGTGGCCGGGTACGGGCCCCGCATGCCCTCGCGCAGCGCGGTGTCGAGGAGATGGACACCGGCCGCCGCGACGGCGATCCGGACCTGGCCGGGGCCGGGCACGGGGTCTTCGGCTGGCTCGTACGTGAGGTTCTCGGCGGGGCCGAAGGCGTGGAGGCGGACGGCGTGCATGGCGGGCTCCCTGAGGTTGTCCGGATTCGGCGTCCGGCGCGGTTCGTCGTCCCGCGCGGTTCGTCGCCCGGCGGGGGTTGTGGGAGCAGCGTCCGACCTCAAGCATGCTTGAGGTCAAGGCCGGCCGGATCGGCGGCTCCGTCCGGCTGCTTCGACTGCGGGTTCAGCCGCGGGCCGACGGCGCCGTCCGCCTGCTTCAGCCGCCGCAGGGCCAGCGAGGCCGCCTCGATCCCGCTGTTGAACGACACCTCCGAGAGCACGCCCGGTGCCGCCACCTCGTCGCCCGCGAGATACACGCCGTCGCCACGGTCGATACGGGGCCGGTCCCGCCAGGTGGTGCCGGGCGGGTCGACGGCGCCGGTACGGCCGGTCGCGAGGGAGTCGCGCCGCCACGGAGTCCGTTCGCGCCAGCCGGGAAAGCCCAGGTCGAGCAGGCGCTCGGCGCGCGCGATGCCGTCCGCGCCGGACTCGCCGGGGCCGACCGGGAAGTGCCCTTGGACGAGCTGTTCGCCGGCCGGTGCGAGGGACGGATCCTGCGCGGTGAACCGTTCGAGCCAGCCGGGAGCGTCGAGGTCCGAGACGATGAACGCGTCGCCACGGCGCCTGCGGACCGCGAGATCGAGCAGCACGGTACGGCCGCCCGTCCAGCGCAGACCGTCGTCCCTGAGGAGCCGGCGCGCCGCGCCCATGGAGGTGGCGACGATCACGGGCCCGTCCTCGGGCACGGTGTCGATCCGTGCCGCCGTCTCGATCCGTACGCCCAGGTTCCACGCGTACCCGGCCATACGGTCGATCAGCTCGCTCCAGCCGCCGACCGGATAGCGGGCCTCGGGCGGCAGTGCGGCGGCGCGCCGCAGACGCTCCTGGACGAAGGCGGCGGAGAGCGAGCCCGGGTCGTGGTGGAAGAGGGCCACGGCGGTGAAGTGCGCGGCGGCGCGGGCGGTGGCGGGCCCTTCGAGTGCGGTGGCCCAGGTGATGAAGTCGGTGTCCACCGGCGTGTGTTCGGCCTTGCGGCGGGCGAGACGGAGCAGTCCGAGCGGCGGGGTCCTGCGCAGGGCGCCGCCGTGGTGGAAGCGGAATCGGGCGCCTTCGCGCGCGGGCGGGCTCGCCATGGGGCCGAGCAGACCGCGCTGCTTCAGCCAGGCCCAGTGCGGTCCGCGGCGGTAGAGGGCGTGCGGCCCTTCGTTGGTGCGGTACGCGCCTTCGGCGGTACGGGCCCGGCCGCCGAGCGTGTGATGGGCCTCCCAGAGGGTGACGGCGGCGCCCGACTCGGCGGCGGTGACGGCGGCGG
>NZ_FMDK01000690.1 GCF_900091995.1 Streptomyces sp. MnatMP-M17 | reverse complement strand
CCGCCGGCCGTCAGCGGCGCGGCGCGCGGGGGCTCCTGGGCCGGCGTGGCGCGGGCTGCGTGCAGCCGGGCGTAGGCGCCTTGCTCCCGGATCAGCTCGTCATGGGTGCCGCGCTCGACGATCCGCCCCGATTCCATGACGACGATCATATCGGCGTCACGGATGGTGGAGAGCCGGTGCGCGATCACAAAGCTGGTCCTGCCCGCGCGCAGGGTGTTCATCGCACGCTGGATGAGGACCTCGGTACGGGTGTCGACCGAACTCGTCGCCTCGTCCAGGACCAGGACCGCGGGCCCGGCGAGAAACGCCCGCGCCACCGTGATGAGCTGCTTCTCCCCGGCGCTGACGCCCGACGACTCGTCGTCCAGCACCGTGTCGTAGCCCTCGGGCAGGGTACGGATGAACCGGTCGGCGCAGGTCGCGCGCGCGGCGGCCACGATCTTCTCGCGGCTCGCGCCCTCCTGTCCGTACGCGATGTTCTCGGCGATCGTGCCGCCGAAGAGCCAGGTGTCCTGGAGGACCAGACCGAACCGCGCGCGCAGATCGTCGCGTGTCATCGAGGCGATGTCCGTCCCGTCCAGCAGGATGCGGCCTCCGTCGACCTCGTAGAACCGCATCAGGAGATTGCCGAGCGTGGTCTTGCCCGCGCCTGTGGGCCCGACGATCGCGACCGTACTGCCCGGCTCCACGGTGAGTGACAGATCCTCGATCAGCGGTGTCTCGGGCGCGTAGCGGAACGACACCCGGTCGAACCGCACCTGGCCCCGGACCTCGCCCGGCCGGGCCGGAGGCTCCGGATCGGGAGCCTGCTCCCGCTCGTCGAGCAGGGTGAAGACCCGTGCGGCGGAGGCGATCCCGGACTGGAGCCGTCCGGCCACGCTCGCGACCTGGACGATCGGCTGGCTGAACTGGCGGGAGTAGAGGATGAAGGCCTGGACGTCCCCGAGCGTCAGCGTCCCGCGTACGACCTGCCACGCACCGGCCACCGCCACGGCCACATAGCCGAGATTGGCGATGAACATCATCGACGGCTCTATGGTGCCCGAGGCGAACTGGGCCTTCGCGCCCGCGCGGAACAGTGCCTCGTTCTGTGCGTCGAAGTGCCGCTCGGCCTGCTCGCGCCGGCCGAAAGCCTTCACCAGCGAGTGTCCCGTATACATCTCCTCGACATACGCGTTCATCGCTCCCGTCGCGGCCCACTGGTCCGTGAACCGGGGCTGGGCCCGCTTGCTGATCCAGGCCGCGAGGACCGCCGACACCGGCACGCTCGCCAGCATGACCAGCGCCAGCGACGGCGAGATCACCAGCATCAGGATCAGCATGGTGACGATCGAGATCACCGAGGTGATCAGCTCGGCGAGCGTCTGCTGGAGCGTCTGCTGGAGATTGTCGACATCGTTGGTCGTACGGCTCAGCACCTCGCCGGCCGGATGGCGGTCGAAGTAGCGCAGCGGCAGCCTCCCGAGCTTCTCCTCCGCACGCTCGCGCAGCTCGAAGACCACTTTCTGGACGACGGACGAGACCAGCCTGCCCTGGACGAGCATGAAGAGCGAGGCCGCGGCATAGAGGACGAGCAAAAGCAGCAGCACCTCGCCGACCCGGCCGAAATCGACTCCGGGCGCGACTTTCTGACTGCTCGTCAGAACACCCTCGACGATCAGGTCGGTGGCTTTCCCGAGCAGGAGCGGGCCGAACGCGTTGCAGCCGATCCCGGCGGTCCCGAGGACGAGCGCCAGGGCGACCAGGGAGCGGTGCGGGCGGAGCAGCCCGAGGAGTCTGCGGCCCGGTCCGGTGGATTCCGCCCGGTCAGGGCTGTCCGGCGAGACCATGGACGGCCTCCTCCTCGGTGAGCTGGGAGAGCGCTATCTCGCGATAGGTCGTGCTGTCGCGCAGCAGCGCGTCATGGGTACCGCTGCCGACGACACGGCCCTCGTCCAGGACCACGATCCGGTCGGCGGAGCGGACCGTGGCCACCCGCTGGGCGACCGTGAGTACCGTCGCTCCCGCGATCTCGGGCGCCAGCGCGGCGCGCAGCGCGGCGTCCGTGGCGTAGTCGAGCGCCGAGAAGCAGTCGTCGAACAGATAGACGTCGGGCCGGCGCAGCAGAGTGCGCGCGATGGCCAGCCGCTGCCGCTGACCGCCCGAGACATTGGTGCCGCCCTGGGCGATCGCCGTGTCGAGCGCGTCGGGCATGGCCCGGACGAAGTCGGCGGCCTGGGCGGTACGCAGGGCCCGCCAGAGCTCCTCGTCGGTGGCGTCCGGTTTCCCGAACCGCAGATTGGACGCGACCGTCCCGGAGAACAGATACGGCCGCTGCGGTACGAAGCCCACGGCGCGGCTCAGCACCTCGGGATCCAGCTCCCGTACGTCGACGCCGTTGACGCGTACCGAGCCGTCGGTGACATCCATCAGCCGCAGCACCAGATTGAGCAGTGTGGTCTTGCCGCTGCCGGTGCTGCCGAGGATCGCCACGCTCTCACCGGGAGCCGCCGTCAGATCGATCCCGTGCAGTATCGGCTTCTCGGCGCCCGGGTAGCGGAACTCCGCGCCATGGATGTCGAGTCGGCCCGCCTCGCCCGACCGTCCGCCCGCGTCGCCTGCCACCGGCCGTACCGGCTCCG
>NZ_FMDK01000184.1 GCF_900091995.1 Streptomyces sp. MnatMP-M17 | reverse complement strand
TTGGTTAGAGCAGCTGACTCTTAATCAGCGGGTCCGGGGTTCGAGTCCCTGGCGGCGCACGCACAGCGGAAGCCCTCTCATCGCGGATGAGAGGGCTTCGCTCGTTCCAACAACCGGTGACGCTTTGGCGCATGCTCGCCAACACACCGACCGTACCGGCCTATCAAATCGCCCAAACGATCGGCAATCGGCCCGTCCGAACCGGTGGTCGAGGAGGCACCGTTCCGGGTGGAACGTTCGATACCAATCACGCGGTAGCCGCGCGTGCGGGGGGGGATGACTCATGACGTCGACGCCGGACGGCGCACGCCAGGACAACGACGTTTCCCGGACCACTCAGCTACGGATCCCCTCACGCCTCAGAAGCGACGGACAGCGTCACTCGACAAGACATCCAGAGAGCCGCCCTGGAGAAAGCATGCTAATGTGACCGGCCGCGCACGCTTCGTGCCGGGTCGTAACGTCCGTCTATATTGACATCTCAGCCACAGGAGTCGGCTTGGCACATCGTGTGGGGATCGGCCGTTGTGCCGTGCTGCTGCTGACAGTTGCATCAGCGGCCAGCGCTCTCACCGGATGCTCCGTTCTGGAAGCCGGGCTCGACCGAGGCTGCGAGAACACCGAGAGCCGGGTCAAGGAGCTGGAATCGCACGACATCCTCGACTCCCGGCCCGAAGGAACCGTCGTACCTCAGGGCTTCGAGGATCTTGAGTCCGGCTGCTGGGCGGACAGCGGCGACGCCTCGGTATACGCCGATCGGACCTACGTATTCCCCGGCGACAAGGCCGAAGTGACCCGGTACTACCGGGCGGCGGCGGAGCGCGACGGCTGGGAGCTGTCTCAGACCTCCGCGAAGTCGTCGAAAGTAGAGCAGGCTGCGGATCTATGCTTCACCCTCGACAAGAGGGACAGCACGACGATGCTGGACGTCTACTTCCTGACCGAGGAAATCCTCGACGAGGAAGGGCGCAAGCCCGGGCCCGAATTCAACTCTGGATCCGGCTACCGTGTATCCATCACCTCCCCGGCAGACGGTTCCACGATCAGCTGCTCGGACTGAAACAGGCGATCGCCGACAAGGGCTGCAGCTTCCGGAAAGTCCGCCTCTGCCTTTCGCCGGTGAGGCCGCCCGCATAGGCACCCCCGAACGCGGCAGCCGGGGCCTCCGTCGCCTCAACCGGACTCGCACGGCGGCCAGTCGACTTACCCCACGGACCTACCGTAGGGCGTTCCCTCATTGGCTGATGATCGATGATCACGGAGTCTTTCCGCCCCAGAGCATCGGCAACATGGGTGGGCTTCTCCTGACGCGACAACTTCGGAGGCAGCGGCACAAGAAAAGCCGGAGGCTGCTGCGTGCCTTCCGCGGGGTCGTGCGGACCCCCACCGAACCGTCCGGGGTCGGCCCTTGTGCCAGGAGAAGCAACAGCGCCCGAACCAGGCAGAACTGATGCAGTCTAAGGTTTTATACAGATATTTCCATAACCTGAGGGCCCGTGCCGATGCTAAAGGTCTAGTAAAAATCGACGGCGCGTACCACGCACCCCGGGTGATCAATATCGTCACGAATGCCCCTTCTTGCATACCTGGCGACTCGAAGGTTCACACAGGACGCCGCGAGTACCTCTTCGGGGGAGGCGCCGCCCCCCGCTACGAAACCGCATTGACACCTGTGCGCTACGTGTGAAGATCCTCGTGTGAATGCGGGATGCACCCGCACCGTCGCAAGGAGTGAGCTTTGATAGGCACGTTCCTCAGACCAGGGCGGGGACCGGACGCACCGTCCGTCCAGCCCTTCCTCCCCTTGACTCAGCTGAGACGCCTGCGTCCGGTGGTTGCAGCAGTCGTGCTGGCGATGGCGTTCGAGTCCGCCGTGATGGTCGGAACCGCCAACGTGGCAGCGGGCGTGGGAGTTGAAGCCGCCCCTGACGACAAGGGCAAGCCGGCGAAGGCCCTCGGGTCGGCAACTGCCGGGTCGGTGGCTGCCGCCCGCTTGAAGGCGAAGATCCAGAACCGTCAGATCGAGGCGCTGGACGCCCGTACCGAGACGTCCACCGTCCATGTGAACCCGAACGGCTCGGTGACCGAGGAGGCGTACGCCGGCCCGATCCGGTTCCGGGACGACCAGGGAGCGTGGCAGAACGTCGACGTTTCCCTGGAGAAGCTGTCGGACGGCTCGGTCAGGGCTCGGCGGCATCCGCACGGGCTGCGTCTGGCCGGCAAGAGCGCGGCCCCCAAGGGGCTGAAGAGCATTGGTGAGAAGACCGGTTCGGCCGGTGTTCCCCTGGTGACGCTGGAAGGTCGGACCGGGCAGCAACTGCAGCTGGGCTGGTACGGAGCGTTGCCCGCGCCAGCGATCGAGGGCGAGGAGAACAACATTGCTCGCTATCGAAACGCCCTCCCCTCGACAGACCTCCTGATCGAGTCGACGCGGACCGGCTATGAGCAGTTCCTTGAGCTGAAGGAACGTTCCGCCGTAGACGCGAGCGGTGCGATCGCCTACAGCCTGACGGCCAAGGGGCTGACTGCGAAGGCGAACGCGGACGGCTCGGTCTCCTTCGCCGACGCAAGGGGCAGAGCCGTGGGGGTCCTGCCCGCGCCGGTGATGTGGGACGCACAGGTGGATGAGAAGTCCGGCGAGCGCACGCACACCGCGTCGGTGGCGGTGAGGGTGGCGCAGAACGGCGACACCGTCACCCTGACCCTGACGCCGGACGCGAAGTTCCTGGCCGATGCCTCGACGCAGTTCCCGGTGACGATCGACCCCGCGATCAACGTGGGGGCGAGCTTCGACACCTTCGTCCAGGAGGGGTACACCACCGACCAGTCCGCCTCGACGGACCTGAAGCTCGGCAACAACGGCTCCTCGCAGGTGGCGCGGTCGTTCCTGTCATTCCCGATGAAGAACGTCACAGGCAAGCAGGTCACCGCGGCGAAGCTGAACCTGTTCGAGTACCACTCGTGGTCCTGCACGGCCAAGGACTGGGAGGTGTGGTCCACCGGGGCCGCGAGCACCTCCTCGCGGTGGACGGCGCAGCCGACCTGGGGGACGAAGTACGCCACCAGTACCCAGACCAAGGGCTTCTCCAGTGCCTGCAACGACGGCTGGGTGAGCGCGGACGTGACCTCGCTGGCCCAGGCGTGGGCGGCGAACGGCAGCAACACCAACCACCTGGGGCTGCGGGCCACGGACGAGGCCGACCCGTACGGTTGGAAGCGATTCAACTCCGGCAACGCCGCTTCCAGCACCCCCTATCTGTCGGTCACCTATAACTCGGTTCCCGGGGTACCGACACTGATAGCCCCGGCCAGTGCGGCCGCCACCAACGACACCACCCCGACACTGTCGGCAAAGGCCCTGGACGGCGACGGCTCGCAGGTCACCCTGGACTACGAGGTGTGGACCTCCACCGGCATGTCCGCCCTGCGCACCGGCAGCAGCGCCGCGGTCGCCTCCGGTGCCCAGGCCAACTGGACCCCCGCCGCGCTTGCGGCAGGCTCGTACAAATGGCGAGTGCGTGCCGGTGACGGCTCTGCCACCAGCGCCTGGTCGGCATTCCGCACCCTGACCGTGGACACCACCGCCCCCGCCACGACCGCGGTGGCCTCCACCGACTTCCCCGCCGGGCAATGGGCCGGCACTCCGGACAGCAGCGGCGACTTCACCGGCAGCTTTACCCTTACCCCGCCGACCGCGGACGTGAAGGAAGTCCAGTGGCAACTGGACGGCGGATCCTGGCAGTCGATCGCCACCACGGGCGCGGGCGTGACAGCTGAACCGACGTTCCGCGCGGGCAAGCACATCCTGACCGCCCGTACCAAGGACGCCGCCGGCAACGTCTCCGGTGCCACCATCTTCACCTTCTACGCGGGCTCGGGTGCGGCGCTGCTCACGCCGGCCCAGGGCGACCACCCGGCGCGGCGGACCGTGCTGACCGGCCAGGGCAAGACCATCGACACCGGGGTGCGCTACCAGTACCGGCGCGGTGAGACCGACACCTGGAAGGATGTCCCCGCCGCCGACGTGCGCCGTAAGGCGGACAACTCGGCCCTCGCTGCCTGGCCGGCGACGGTGACCGGTGGCCTGCCCGAGGCGTTGGTGTGGAACATCACCGACAGCCTCACCGAGGACGGCCCGATCGACGTCCGCGCGGTCTTCACCGACGGCACCAGCACCGACACCTCCCCTGCCACCTCCATCACCGTGGACCGCAATGCGGGGGCTGCCCCTACCCAGGCCACCGGTCCGGGCGATGTGAACACGCTCACCGGTGACTACGTCCTGTCCGCAACCGACAGTTCGGCATTCGGCCTGACCGCCAGCCGCACCGCGTCATCACGCCGTCCTACAGACGGCGGCCAGCAGGAAGGACAGGTCGCCATCTTCGGTCCGCAGTGGACCGCAGGCACTGCCGCAGAGCTCTCCGCCACCGAGTCGTTGTATATACGGAAAACCTCGAACACTTCTGTTGCGGTGGTGGACATAGACGGTGAAGAGACCGGGTTCACCGCGACGAGCGGCGGTGGCTGGAGGCCGGAGAAAGGGGCTGAGGCTCTGACCCTGACCGGCAGCCTGACCGGGGCCTTCACCTTGAAGGACCCCGATGGCATCACTTCGCAGTTCACCAAGATCGACGTGGCCGCTACGACCTGGCAGCTCTCCAAGAGCTCTCTCTCGACGGATAATTCCACTACCTCTCTGATCTCGGAGAAGGTCACCGTGGGCAGTACCGTACTGGCTCGCCCGAAGTACGCGATCGCTCCCACCTCGGCGGTGAGCAACGACACCTGCGCGAGCACTCCCTCCACCAAGGGCTGCCGGATCCTGGAGTACCAGTACGCCACCACGACCACGGCGACCAGCAGCACGCTGGGCGACTACGTCGGACAGGTCTCCCGCATCCGCCTGTGGTCCACCGACCCCGGCGCGACGAGCGCCACCGCCACGGTGATATCCAGTTACGCCTACGACGCCTCGGGACGCTTGCGTGAGCAGTGGGACCCGCGGGTCTCCCCGGCGTTGAAGACGGCCTACACCTACGACAGCGCGGGCCGTGTGGTTACCCAGACCACGTCGGGCGAGCTGCCGTGGACGTTCAAGTACGGCAAGGCGGGCTCCAGCGCAGTGGCCGGCGACGGCATGCTGCTGTCGGTGTCACGGCCGACGCTGAAGCCGGGCAGCAAGGACGAGACCGACGGCGGCAATGCGACCGTCTCCCTCGTCTATGACGTTCCGCTCTCCGGCACCGCGGCGCCGAACCAAGTCTCCCCGTCCGACGCCAAGCCGTGGGGGCAAACGGATGCGCCGACAGATGCCACCGCCATCTTCCCCGCCGACCAGGTGCCCGCATCCCACAGCGGAAGTGACCTCGGCGCAGGCGACTACGACAAGGCGATCACTACCTACACCAACGCCTCTGGACTCCAGGTCAACACCGGCCTACCCGGTCGGCACCTGACCACCACCCAGTACGACCCGTTCGGCAACGTCGTTTTCGAGTTGGGGGCCACCAACCGAGAGCTTGCGCTCGGTAACGCCGACTATCAGGTCAACACGCAGAGCGAACTTGGCATTCTCGCCGATTCGTCGGCTGAGCGAGCCTACAAGCTGGCCACGGTCGCAAAATATTCTGCTGACGGCAGGCGGCAGCTGGAACAGTATGGACCGCTGCACCTGGTCACCTTGACCAAGCAGCTCCAGGGTGACGCCAACAGTCCCAACATTCCGGCAGGTACCCAGGTGCCCGCACGTGAACACATCGTTACCCGATACGACGAAGGCCGTCCCACCGATGGGTCTGCTCTGGTCTTGGACCAGCCGACCACGACCACGACCGGCGCATCCGTCGAGGGCTACCCGAACGACGGTGACATCCGTACCACTGCAACCAGTTACGACTGGGCGAAAGGTCTTCCCACCAGCACGGTGACGGACCCGAGTGGGCTCAAGCTGACCCGTTCTTCCGTATTCGATGCCCAGGGCCGAACCATCAAGAATATTCAGCCCAAGTCCAACGGGACAGACGCAGGGACAATCGTTTCCCAGTACTGGTCTGCCAGCGGGAGTGGCACTTGTTCGGGGCGTCCGGAATGGGCAGACCTCCTGTGCTCCAGCGGCCCGGCAGGAAAAATCACAGGAGGGGGCTCGAACCCCGACGAGCTGCCCACCAAGACTCTCGAATATGACCGTTGGGGCAACGTCACCAAGGTCACCGAAACCGGCAACGGCGCCACACGCACCACTGTGACCACTTACGACGCCGCCGGGCGAGGAAAACAGAATCAGATCAGCGGGGGAGTCGGCACCGCAGTACCAACTCAGACCATCACGTACGATTCGGAAAATGGTCAGGTAGCCAGCGTCTCTGATGGGGTCACCACGGTTCGCCACGTCGCTGACAAGCTCGGCCGTGAGATCTCGTATGACGACGGCGCAGGCAACATAACGCGTACCGAGTACGATGCCAGTGACCGAATGACCCGGAGATCCGACTCGTCTCCTTCGGAAACTACGTACAGCTACGAAAGCCTGAACGGCTTGCCGACCCGGATGCATGACTCAGTCATGGGAACCATCGGCGACGTCACCGGCTCCTACGACTCCGACGGTCGCCTCTACAAGCAAAAGCTGCCCTGGAATATGGACGTCGAATTCAACCTTGACCCCACGGGTAGCGAGACTTCACGCTACTGGCACTGGGAGTCGGGATGGACCGTCCAAGGCGAGTCGACCAGCCAGAATATTCACGGCCAGGTCGTATCCCGCACCACCTATACCGGCGGCGGTGCGTACCAGGAATATTCCTACGACGCAGCCGGCCGCCTGACCAAGGCCGATGACACCCAAACCGGCGTCACCACCCACCGCAGTTACGGGTTGGATGACAACACCAACCGCACGTCGATGGTGACCGCAGTCGACGACGTGGATGGAGGAGCCCCGACCACCACGACGGTCAACTCCACCTACGACAGCGCCGACCGGCTGATTGCCGCCGGCACCGTCTATGACGCTTTCGGCCGCACCACTGCCCAGACGAGCGGTGCCGAGAACGCCTATTACGCCAACGACCTGATCCGCCAGATCACGGCACGCGGAGAGCGCACCACCTGGAACCTGGACGCGGTCGGAAGGCTCGCCTCGCACACGACCGAGAACCAGGACGACAACGGGACCTGGGCGACCACTGCGACCAAGCGCAACCACTACGGGGCAGACGGAGACAATCCCACGTGGATAAGCGAGGGCGACAGCAAGATCACCCGAACCCTGACAGACCTGACAGGGGATCTGATCGCCACCACTGGCGCCACTGGTGACGTAGTCCTCCAACTCGCCAACATCCATGGCGATATAACCACCCAAATTCCCCTGGTGGACGCCACCACTCCCGTCGTCAACAGCTACGACGAGTACGGCAACCGCCTGCCCGGAACAGATCCCGCACGCTACGGCTGGCTCGGCGGAATGCAGCGCTCTTCCGAGACCCCAAGCACTGTCACGCTCATGGGGGTGCGCCTCTACGACTCGGCCACAGGACGCTTCCTTTCCGTCGACCGAGTCCTCGGAGGCAACGCCAGCTCCTACGAATACTGCTTCGCCGACCCGGTGAACTGCTACGACATCAGCGGAAACTACAGCATCGGCGGACTCATTCCAGAGGCTACGATATGCGCACTATTCTTCCTGTGGTGTGCAGACATGTCCTATGTCACAGCATGGGCCCTAAGTGAAGCAAAGAAGAGGTACTCCGGAGCGAAGCAGAATGCATACCGCCACTGCATTTGGCAGGCGATGCTGACCTGGGCGGTCGGTTCATATCTTGCCAAGGCTCTTGGCAATGCCCATGAGAAGGCTGCAGGAAACAAAGAAGAAGATAAGCGGGACTCCAGGGCCGACAAGTACAACAATACGGTCGGAAGAAGCCTCGGCGCAAAGATCACGGCTTGGACCTACAAGAAGGCCAAAGAAACTGCATGCCGCTTCTGCAAAGACAAGGTCAAGAAGCATAAATTGAAATCGAACGACAAGGGGAAAGTTTGGGTCTAACGAAATGACCTCATAGGACTGGCGGTAAACGTAATTTCTATCCTCGTCCGAGGAAAGAGGTTACGGACAAGCGGGGTGGCGTGCGATCGCACGCCACCCCGTTGACAATTTGCAGTAGCCTGCCGATTCTCTTGGTGCGCCACCGTGCTTTTATGGAGATACGGATGGTCGCTGTCAGGAGCGCATCAGGTTTCTCGTTCTCACCCTTCTTTGTCTTTCTTTTTCTGAGCACCTCCCGTCGGACACGTTGCGCGCCTTACCTCGAGGTCATGAACATGAGCACGAACGGCCGCCAGCTGGATCTCAGGCCGACCAGAGACGTGATTCCCCCGGCCTTGCAGGGCTGGAGTCCTTCGAGCCCCTGATCCTGGAGCCCCTCGCCCAGAACGGCCTTCCCGCCGATGGTGGCCTTGGTGGAGATCCCGTAGCCGCTCCGTATCGCGCACCAGCGCGTATCGCGGGGACCGCTGGCGTGGCGCGCTACTTCGTATTGCGCGCCAGGTCCAGGGCGTACCGCGGATACCAGTCGCCCGCCTTGGGCCCGCCCTTGCAGTCGCCGTCCGACTCTCCGGGACGCTTCACCCACAGATACGCCTTGACCAGCGGATCGCCGGTGTCGGTCGTCGGTGCCTCGCCGAGGGCGCGGCCGGGAGGATTGCACCAGTTCTCGCCGGGATCGCCCTCGGTGTACGGGCCGTTGCCGTTGCGGCTGGTGTCTATCACGAACGGCTTGCCGCCGACCTTCTCGGAGAGCCGCTTGCCGAAGTCCGCGCTGGCCGCGGTGGGATAGAAGTTGGAGACATTGACCGAGAAGCCGTCCGCATCGGCGATGCCCGCCCACTGGAGCGGTTCGAAGAGCGCGTCGGGCGACTGCCAGCCCGCATTGCCCGCGTCGAGATAGACCGAGGTGGCAGGCTGCTCCTTGAGCCGCTTGACGGCGCCCTTGAGCAGGTCGTACCGCTCCTCGTGGAACTGGTCGGGCGTACAGCCGTCCACCAGGTGCAGTACGGCGTCGGGCTCCAGGATCACCGTGGCGCGGCGGTCGCCGATGCCCTTGGCGACCTGGTCGACCCAGGCGCGGTACGCGTTGCCGTCCGAGGCGCCGCCCTTGGAGAACTGGCCGCAGTCGCGGTGCGGAATGTTGTAGAGGACCAGCAGGGCGTCCCGGTCGGCCTTCGTGGCCGCCTCGGTGAAGCCCTTGGCCTGCGCCTCCGGAGTGTCGGGGCCGATCCACTCGGCGACCGGCTGTTCGGCGATCTTCCTGATCAGGGCGGCGCTGCGGGTGTCGCCCTTACCGGTGTACTCGGCGACCTGACGGGCCGCCGTGCCGTCCGGGTTGACCCAGTACGGAGCCTCCGCCTTGGGCCGCTGGCCTATCGGCGACACCTTCGTACCGCCGTCACCGTCACCGTTCCCGCCGCCGTCACCGTCGGAGGAACAGCCCGCCAGCAGCAGTACCGCACCCGCCGACGCACCCGCCGCTCCGGCCTTCAGCACCGCACGGACGCGCGCACCGCGACCGGAATAACTGCCGTACATCCACTCCCCCTTGATGCACTGTGCCCGAGACCGCCCTCCCCAGGCGCGCTCGGGCCCTGCCTTGCCCTGCTGTGCGTTGCCTTGCCGTGCGTTGCCGTGCCGTGCGTTGCCTGCCTTGTACGCACTGCCCGCCGATCAGTCGCGACGGGCCGTCACCAATCCTGGCATACCGGTACCCGCCGTCAGACGGATCGTTCCTCTTCGTGGGTGAGCTGTGACAGCCGCATCAGACGGGGCCCTTACGCCGTGGACGATAAACCTGGCGGCCGGGCCACGGTCGCAGCCGTACGGCGGAAGACCGCAGGTTCGAGGCGCTGGGACGGCAGCGGCCGGCGACGGCGACCGCCGCCACGCCCGCCAGGATCAGTCCGACCACCGCGTGCGAGGTGCCGGGCCCGGCCGAATCGGTCGGCTCGACGGGTCTCGGAGGTCCCAAGGGGCCCAGAGGCTCGGCGGATTCGGCGAGGCCGGCAGGGCCGACGGGGCCGCTGGATTCCGTAGATCCGGCAGATCCGCCGGCAGAGCCATGGGATCCGGCGGATCCGGCAGGTCCGTAGAATCCGGCGGGCCCGGCGTCCTCGCGCCCGGCTCCGGCCGCGCCGCCGGGGGCGACGGCCGACGGCGTGAGAGCGCCCCGTACGGAGTCCTGGGCCTGGGCCAGGGACTCATGGGCCTGGGTGACGGAGTCATGGGCCCGGGTCACGGTGAGACCGAGGACCGGCGCGGCCGCCAGGACGGCGGCGGCCACCCACACGGCACGGAGACGGGGCAACCCTGAACGCATCGTGAACCTCCTGATACTCAGAGACTCACCGGTGCGACGGCCTTCCGCATCCGCAGCGCGCGGCTAACGCGCCGCATCCCTCGCTGACGTGCTCAGATGCGATCCACAAGATCGGCGATCGAGTCAACGACCGTGGAGGGACGGAAGGGATAGCGATCGATATCGGCGGGATTCGTCATCCCGGTCAGCACCAGGAACGTCTCCATGCCCGCCTCCAGACCGGCCAGCACATCGGTGTCCATCCGGTCGCCGATCATCGCGCTGGTCTCGGAGTGCGCGCCTATCGCGTTGAGCCCGGTGCGCATCATCAGCGGGTTCGGCTTGCCCGCGAAGTACGGGTCCTTGCCGGTGGCCTTGGTGATCAGCGCGGCGACCGCGCCCGTCGCGGGCAGCGGGCCCTCGGTCGAGGGTCCTGTCTCGTCGGGATTGGTGCAGATGAACCGCGCTCCGCCGTTGATCAGCCGGATCGCCCTGGTCAGCGCCTCGAAACTGTAGGTACGGGTCTCACCGAGCACCACATAGTCCGGCTCGTGGTCGGTGAGGATATAGCCGATGTCGTGCAGCGCGGTGGTCAGTCCCGCCTCGCCGATGACATAGGCCGTGCCGTCGGGACGCTGGGCCTCCAGGAACTTGGCGGTGGCGAGCGCCGAGGTCCAGATGTTGTCGACGGGTACGTCGAGTCCCATCCGGGCCAGCCGTGCCTGGAGATCGCGCGGTGTGTAGATGGAGTTGTTGGTGAGGACGAGGAAGGGCTTGCCCGACTCTCTCAGTCGCTTGATGAACTCGGCGGCGCCGGGGATCGGGATCCCTTCGTGAATGAGCACACCGTCCATGTCGGTGAGCCACGACTCGATCGGCTTGCGCTCTGCCACTGACTGTTCTCCGCTCTGCGGTGGCCAATACTCCATATGGTCCGACCCGCCCAGCGTAACGAGGGTGTGGCGCGGACGGTACAAGCGTCCACGGCCCGAGCGGAGGGCCGTCGGCGCGGCTCCGGAGGGCCCTGTGGGCGTGAGTGGCACGGAGGATCGGGTCGTCCGTCAACTCGCGTTGCGGCCGGGGAGGTTCGGCGAGGATTCGGCGAGAGGCCCGGGACGCGGCGTACCTCAGAACTGGTCGTCGCGGCGTACCTCAGAGCCGGTCGTCGTTGCCGTTCGTACGGTCCGGACGGACGGCGCGGTCGGTACGGTCGGTACGGAGTCGCCTGACGCCCACGGCGAGTACGGCTCCGGCCGTCAGCAGGGCAGCGAACGCGGCGGTACGGCTGAGGAGATCGCTGTCGGACTCGGTACGGGCGAACTGCTGGGCCCCGGGCGGGGACCCGGGCGGCCGGTCGCCGGGCGCGGGATGCCCGGCGGTGGGCGCGGGCGTACGCGGGGCGGTACGGCCCTGCTCGCTCGCT
>NZ_FMDK01000668.1 GCF_900091995.1 Streptomyces sp. MnatMP-M17 | reverse complement strand
CCCGCCCCCCCGCCCGCCATGCCGTACGGCGGGACCTTACGGTGCCCGGTCAGCAGCGTCACCGTCATCGGCTCCAGGAAGCGGATGCGCCGCACCACACCGTCGCCGCCGTGCCACCGCCCGGCGCCGCCGCTGCCGTCCCGTACGGCGAAGGCGTCGACGCGGACCGGGAAGCGCCACTCCAGCACCTCGGGATCGGTGAGCCGGGAGTTGGTCATATGGGTCTGGACGGCGTCGGCGCCGTCGAAGCCGTCACCCGCGCCGGAGCCGCCGGCCACCGTCTCGTAGTACTGCACCCGGTCATTACCGAAGGTGAGGTTGTTCATGGTGCCCGAGCCCTCGGCCTGGACCTGGAGCGCCGCGTAGAGCGCGCCGGTGACCGCCTGCGAGGTCTCCACATTGCCCGCGACGGTCGCCGCCGGATAGACGGGCGCCAGCATCGAGCCTTCCGGCACGCGGACCTCCAGCGGCTCCAGACAGCCGCTGTTGAGCGGAATGTCGTCGGCCACGAGCGTCCTGAAGACATAGAGCACGGCGGCCATCACCACCGACTTCGGCGCGTTGAAGTTGCCCGGGAGCTGCGGCGAGGTGCCGGTGAAGTCCAGCACCGCGCCGCGCGCCGCCCGGTCGACCTTCAGCGCCACCTCGATCACCGCGCCGCCGTCGGTCGTGTAGCGGTACGAGCCGTCGTGCAGCCCGGCGACGATCCGGCGTACGGACTCCTCCGCGTTGCGCCGTACGTGTCCCATATAGGCCTGTACGACCTCGATCGAGAACTGGTCGACCATACGGGCGAGTTCGGCGATGCCCTTCTCGTTCGCCGCGATCTGGGCGCGCAGATCGGCGAGATTGGTGCCGGGATCGCGGGAGGGATGGCGCGCGGTGGTGAGCAGTCGCCTGGTCTCCGCCTCGCGGAAGCGGCCGTCCCTGACGAGCAGCCAGTTGTCGAAGAGCACGCCCTCTTCGTGCACGGTCCTGCTGAAGGCGGGCATGGAGCCCGGTGTGATACCGCCGATCTCGGCGTGGTGGCCGCGCGAGGCCACCAGGAACCGCACCCGCTCGCCCGCCTCGTCGAAGACCGGAGTCACGACGGTCACATCGGGCAGATGCGTGCCGCCGTGGTACGGATCGTTGATGGCGTATACATCACCGGGCCGCAGCGTGCCCTCGTTGCGCCGCAGCACCTCCTTGATGGACTCGCCCATGGATCCCAGATGGACCGGGATGTGCGGCGCGTTGGCGATCAGATTGCCCTCGGCGTCGAAGAGCGCACAGGAGAAGTCGAGCCGCTCCTTGATATTGACGGAGTGGGCCGTGTTCTCCAGCCGTACGCCCATCTGCTCGGCGATCGCCATGAAGAGGCTGTTGAACACCTCAAGCAGCACGGGATCGATGTCCGTACCGACCGCGACGCGCGAGGGACGCGGCCGTACGCGCGTGAGCAGCAGATGGCCCAGCTCGCCCGCGCGCGCCTGCCAGCCCGGTTCGACCACGGTCGTGGCGTCGGACTCGGCGATCACGGCGGGACCGGTCACGGTGTCGGCGCAACGCAGCTCCTCGCGGCGGTACAGCGGAGTGTCGTGGAGGCGACCTTCGCTGAACATCCTTACGGAGGCGTACGGTTCCGCCTCACCGGACCGGCTCTCCGAAGGCCGGGGCGCGTACGGAACATGCGCGCCCGAGGTGCCCACGGCCTCGACCGAGACCGCCTCCACCACCAGCGGCTTGTCCATGGTGAAGGCGTAGCGCGCACGGTGCTCGCCCTCGAAGGCCGCCGTCATGGCCGGGACGCTGTCCAGGGCGACCGGCAGACTGGCGTCCGTACCGGCGTACCGCAGCAGCACACGCGCGCGCGTGCTGATCGCGGAGTCCGGTACGGAGTCGGCGATCAGCTCGGCGCGGGTGCGCCCGGCCAGGGAGTCGCACAGCTCACGCACCCGGCGCAGGGCCCGCTCGGTCAGCTCGTCCTCGACGGACTGCTCGCGCATGGCGGTGGCGTCGGCGAGCCCGATGCCGTACGCGGAGAGTACTCCGGCGAGCGGCGGCACGATCACCGTGTCGACTCCGAGGGCGTCGGCGACCGCGCAGGCGTGCTGTCCGCCGGCGCCGCCGAAGCTGGTGAGCGCGTAGCGGGTGATGTCGTGTCCGCGCTGTACGGAGATCTTCTTGACGGCGTTCGCCATATTGAGCACGGCGATCTCCAGATAGCCGGCCGCGACCTCCTCGGGAGTGCGACTGACGCCGGTGGCCTTCCGTACCTCCTCGGCGCGTTCCTCGAAGCGCCGCCGCACCACCTCGGCGTCCAGCGGCCGGTCGCCGTCCGGGCCGAACACGGCCGGGAAGTGGGCAGGCT
>NZ_FMDK01000539.1 GCF_900091995.1 Streptomyces sp. MnatMP-M17 | reverse complement strand
GGCGTAAATCATGCCGTCCGGACATGTACCTCCGGAGGCCCCGGCACCCGCACCACCCACGGCACCGGCCCCCCGCCGGGAGGCGCACCGCACCGCCAGGCGCAGACAAAAGACCGGCCCGTGCGGAAGCGTCTCCGTGCGGGCCGGTCTCTGGGAAGGCCGGGGTTGGAGGGGGGAGGGCCCCGGCCGGGGCATCGTTGAGGCCGCGTCAGACCGCCGCCGTCGTCTTCTCCGGCTCCGCCTCCGGCCGCGGTCCCGGCGCCGTCGCCGGAGGCGCACCGTGGCCGTCGTCCAGCAGCGTCTTCTCGTCGAACGGGATCCGGCCCGCCAGGACCTCGTCCGCGCGCGCCTTGTCGATCTCCTTCGTCCACGTACCGACCAGGACCGTCGCCACCGCGTTCCCCGCGAAGTTCGTCAGCGCGCGGGCCTCGCTCATGAAGCGGTCGATGCCGACGATCAGGCCCACGCCGTCGACCAGTTCGGGCCGGTGGGACTGGAGGCCGCCCGCCAGCGTGGCCAGGCCCGCGCCGGTGACGCCCGCCGCGCCCTTGGACGCGATGATCATGAACAACAGCAGCGAGATCTGCTCACCGATCGAGAGCGGATCGCCCATGCCCTCGGCGATGAAGAGCGAGGCCATCGTCAGATAGATGGCCGTACCGTCCAGGTTGAACGAGTAGCCGGTCGGCACGGTGATACCGACGACGGGCTTGCTGATGCCCAGGTGCTCCATCTTCGCGATGAGCCTCGGCAGCGCCGACTCCGAGGAGGACGTCGACAGGATCAGCAGGAACTCACGGCCGAGGTACTTCAGCAGCGAGAGAATGTTCACACCCGCGATCAGCCTCAGCAGCAGGCCCAGGATGACGAAGACGAAGATCGCACAGGTGATGTAGAAGCCGACCATGATGATCGCCAGCGACTTCAGCGCGTCGACGCCCGTCTCGCCGACCACCGCCGCGATCGCGCCGAACGCGCCGACCGGCGCGGCCCACATGATCATCGCGAGCATCCGGAAGACCAGCCGCTGGATATGTCCGATGCCACGCAGCACCGGTTCGCCCGCCGAGCCCATCGCCTGGAGCGCGAAGCCCGCCAGCAGCGCGACCAGCAGCGTCTGGAGCACCTGGCCCTCGGTGAAGGCCGAGACCATCGTCGTCGGGATGATGCCGAGCAGGAAGTCCGCGGTGGACTCGCTCGCGCCCTCCGCCTGGGCCGCGCCCGCGCCACGGGTGGCCTCGGTGAGGTGCAGACCGGAGCCGGGCTCCAGGATGTTGCCGACGACCAGGCCGATGGCCAGCGCGACGGTCGACATCACCATGAAATAACCGAGGGCGAGTCCGCCGACGGCACCGACCTTCGCGGCCTTCCTGACCGATCCGACGCCCAGCACGATCGTGCAGAAGATCACGGGCGAGATCATCATCTTGATGAGATTGACGAAGCCGGTACCGATCGGCTTCAGCTCGACGGCCACACCGGGAGCCGTGAAGCCCACCAGAATGCCGAGTGCGACGGCGGCGATCACCGCTATGTACAGATAATGGGTGCGGTCCCGACGGGCGGCTGCGGCCACGGGTCCTCCTTGACTCGTTCCGTGCGATTCCCCCGTCCCTGTCCGAGGGGTCCCGGCGACTATCCATCAGCATGTGACCCCGGTCACGGTTACGTTCATTTCGTTCATGTGAATGCGGCAATGCAGACTTGCCCCATGCATCTGCCCCGTCCGCGCAGCCTCGCCACCCAGCTCTTCGCCATGCAGGTGGTGCTGGTCGCGGCCGTCGTGGCGGGGTGCGCGCTGTTCGCGTACATCACAGGTCGTGCCCACGCGGACGAGACCGCACGCAAGCAGGTTCTGGCCACGGCGTACGCGCTGGCCGATTCGCCCTCCGTACGGGAAGCGATCCGTACGCCCGATCCGACGGCGCTGCTCCAGCCGTACGCGGAACGGGTCCGGCACGACACCGGGATCGACTTCATCACGATCATGAATCCGGACGGCATCCGCTGGACGCATCCGGATCCGGCGCAGATCGGTATGCCCTTTCTGGGCCGTACGGCTCCGGCGCTGCGCGGCGAGACCTTCACCGAGACCTACACCGGGACGCTCGGTCCCTCGATCCGCGCGGTCACACCCGTACGGGACAACGGGCGGATCACCGGGCTGGTGAGCGTGGGCATCACCGTGGACCGGATCTCCTCCGAGGTGACGCGGCAGGTCAAGGTGCTGGCGTGGGTGGCGGGCGCGGCACTGGTGCTCGGCGGTCTCGGCACCTATGTCATCAACGCCCGGCTGCGCAGGCACACCCATGGGATGAACGCGGCCGAGCTGAGCCGGATGCACGACTACCACCAGGCCGCGCTGCACGCCGTACGCGAGGGATTGCTGATGCTCGACGGCAGACGCAGGATCGCCCTGATGAACGACGCCGGCCGGGAGTTGCTCGGCCTTGACGACTCCGCCGTGGGCCGCCCGGTCGCCGAACTGGGACTGCCCGCGCCGCTCACCGACGCGCTGCTCGCCTCCGGGCCACGGGTGGACGAGGTGCATATGACCGCCGACCGGATCGTGGTCGTCAACACTCAGCCGGTGGTGGGCGGAGAGCGGCGCGGTACGGTCATCACGCTGCGCGACCACACCGAACTCCAGGCGCTGTCCGGGGAATTGGACTCGGAGCGCGGATTCACCCAGGCACTGCGCTCACAGGCGCACGAGGCCGCCAACCGGCTCCACACCGTCGTCTCGCTGATCGAACTGGGCCGGGTGGAGCAGGCGGTGGAGTTCGCCACGGCGGAGCTGGAGCTGGCCCAGGCGCTCACCGACCGGGTGGTGGGCGCGGTCGGTGAGCCGGTGCTGGCGGCGCTGCTGCTCGGGAAGGCGGCCCAGGCGAACGAACGCGGCGTGGAGCTGGTGCTCGCGGAGGACAGCCGTATCGACGACGGCGTACTGCCCACGGCGCTCGCGCCACGCGATCTGGTGACGATCCTGGGCAATCTGATCGACAACGCCGTGGACGCGGCGCAGGGCGGCGAGGGCGCGCGGGTGACGGTGACGGCGCTGGTCAACGGCGGTGACGGCGGTGACAGTGCCGACGGTGAGGACAGTACTGACGGCGGTGAACTGCTGCTCGGCGTACGGGACACGGGCGACGGCGTCGATCCCGAGGACATGGAGGAGGTGTTCCGGCGCGGCTGGTCGACACGCGGTCCTGGGCGCGGGCTCGGTCTGGCGCTGGTACGGCAGGCCGTGCACCGCGCGCAGGGAACGGTGGAGCTGGCGCGAGGCGCGGAGGGCGGCGCGGAGTTCACCGTACGGCTGCCGCTGGGGAGGCGACCGAGCGGGCCGGGCGGTGCGGGAGTCGTGTCGTCCCCGACGAGTGCGGGTACGGTGCCGTCGCCGGGCGACGCGGGTACGGGAGCCGTACCGTCGTCGGCCGACGCGGAGGCCACACCGCCCGCCGTCCCTTCTCCTCGTACAGACCCCACATCACCCGCCGACGCGGAGGCGGCCCGGTGAGCCCCGAGGCGGGTGGTCCGGCCGTGCGCGGTCCGATCCGGGTGCTGGTGGTCGAGGACGATCCGGTGGCCGCCGATGCCCATCAGCTCTATGTCGCCCGTGTGACCGGCTTCACCGTGGCGGGTGTCGCCCGCTCCCGCGCCGAGGCCGCCCGGCTGCTGGAGCGTACGGACATCGATCTGATCCTGCTCGACCTCTACCTCCCCGACGGACACGGCCTCCAACTCCTGCGCGCGCTGCGGGCCGGCGGACACCACGCGGATGTCATCGCCGTGACCTCGGCGCGCGATCTCGCGGTGGTACGGGAGGGCGTCTCGCTCGGTGTCGTCCAGTACGTCCTGAAGCCGTTCACCTTCGCCACCCTGCGTGACCGGCTCACCCGGTACGCGGAGTTCCGGGCGGCGGCCGGAGAGGCCAGCGGCCAGGAGGAGGTGGACCGGGCGCTGGGCGCGCTGCGGGCGCCGCAGCCGTCCTCGCTGCCCAAGGGGCTGAGCGCGCCGACGCTGGAGTCGGTGACCCGTACGCTCCGCGAGTCGCCCACGGGACTGACCGCCGCCGAGGCCGGTGTCAGAGTCGGGATCTCACGGATCACCGCGCGCCGCTATCTCGAACATCTCGTCACCAACGGGCGCGCGGTGCGCAGTCCGCAGTACGGGCAGGTCGGACGCCCGGAGTTGCAGTACCGCTGGCTCTCCGCGTCCCACTGAGCCCAGGAGCCCAAGCCCGGAGACGCCCTGAGCGGCGATCGGCTCCGGTCCCGATTCAGCGGCGAGGACTCAGAAGACGCTCTCCGCCTCGAACATCCGGTTCTCCGGGACCGTCTTGAGCTGTGTCACGGCCTCCGCCAGCGGCACCATCTCCACCGCCGTGCCCTTCAGCGCCGTCATGCCACCGAACTCGCCGCGGTGCACGGCCTCCACCGCGTGCCAGCCGAACCTGGTCGCGAGCACCCTGTCGTACGCCGTCGGTGTGCCGCCGCGCTGGACATGGCCCAGGATCACCGGCCTGGCCTCCTTGCCCATCCGGCGCTCCAGCTCCGCCGCGAGCCGGTTGCCGATGCCCTGGAAGCGCTCGTGGCCGAACTGGTCGATCTCGCCCTTGCCGTACTCCATCGAGCCCTCGGCCGGATGCGCGCCCTCGGCGACACAGATCACCGCGAACTTCTTCCCGCGCGAGAACCTCGCCTCGACCATCTTCACCAGGCTGTCCACCTCGAAGGGCCGCTCGGGCAGACAGATGCCGTGCGCGCCGCCCGCCATCCCGGACTCCAGCGCGATCCAGCCCGCGTGCCGTCCCATGACCTCCACGACCATCACCCGCTGATGCGATTCGGCGGTGGTCTTGAGGCGGTCGATCGCCTCGGTGGCGACCGTGACGGCGGTGTCGAAACCGAAGGTGCGATCGGTCGAGTAGATGTCGTTGTCGATGGTCTTGGGGACGCCGACGACGGGCATCCCGGCGTCCGAGAGCAGCCGGGCCGCGGTCAGTGTGCCCTCGCCGCCGATCGGGATGAGCGCGTCGATGCCGTAGCGCTGGGCCAACTCGGCGCAGTTCTCGGCGGCTTCGCGCAGCCGGCCGCGCTCCAGCCTGGCCGAGCCCAGGATCGTACCGCCGCGGGCCAGGATGCCGCTGACCGCGTTGAGGTCGAGCGGACGGAAGTGGCCGTCGAGCAGGCCCTTGAAGCCGTCCTCGAATCCGATGACTTCGTCGCCGTATCCGGTCAGGGCCCGGTGCACGACCGACCGGATCACTGCGTTCAGGCCGGGACAGTCGCCGCCTGCGGTGAGAACTCCGATACGCATCGTGCTGTGTCTCCTGCTCGCTAGTGCCGTACTTCTCCGGAGGACAGGGCTACCGGATCCACTGTCCTCCACGGGTGAGCCTGTGCCGATTCGATCCTCCCACGGGTGACCGGCGTCACGCGCCGGGCGGTCCCGCTGTCGGCGGTGCGGTCGACCGCGCCGGCGAACGGTTCGTACACCACGCCGTGTACGCCCGTACACCTGCCTGTACGCCCTGCCGTGCGCGCTCTTGCGCCGCCTGCCCGTACACCTGCCCGTATGCCGGTGTATGCCATTGCACGCCCCGGCTGCTTAACCACCCTCGGAGGTATTGTCAAGGGGGCATTGCCACCCCGACGGGAACGAGCTGTTCATCACACGAGCAGGCCGGATATGGGCAGGGCCGGGCACGAGCGGGCACGAGCAGACCAGGCGCAAGCAGGCCGGATACGAGCAGGGCCGGATTACGAGCAGGGACGGGAGAGCGCGTGACACGCAGCGTGTACGTGACCGGGATCGACCGAGGGGACGGCCGTCAGGTCGTGGAGCTGGGCGTCATGGAGCTGCTGAGCCGCCAGGTGGACCGGGTGGGAGTCTTCCGGCCGCTGGTCCACGACGGTCCCGACCGGCTCTTCGAGCTGCTGCGGGCCCGTTACCGGCTGTCACAGGACCCGGCGGCGGTCTACGGGCTCGACTACCACGAGGCGTCCGCGCTCCAGGCCGAGCGCGGCACCGACGAGCTGGTCTCACGGCTGGTCGACCGCTTTCACCGGGTGGCACGGGAGTACGAGTTCGTGCTCGTCCTGGGCACGGACTTCGCGGCCACCCAGCTGCCCGACGAGCTGTCGCTCAACGCGCGGCTCGCCAACGAGTTCGGCGCGTCCGTGATCCCGGTGGTGGGCGGCAAGGGCCAGAGCGCCGAGTCCGTACGGGCCGAGGCGCGCAATGCCCATCGCGCCTACGAGGTGCTGGGCTGCGATGTGCTGGCCATGGTCGTCAACCGGGTCGCCGCCGAGGACCGGACGGCGATCGCGGAGCGGCTGGCCGCGCTGCCGGTGCCCTGTTACGTACTGCCGGACGAACCGGCGCTCGCCGCGCCGACCGTCGCCCAGATCACCCAGGCCCTGGGCGGCACGGTGCTGCTCGGCGATGACGCGGGCCTGGCCAGGGACGCGCTGGACTTTGTCTTCGGCGGCGCGATGCTGCCGAACTTCCTGCGCGCGCTGACTCCGGGCTGCATGGTGGTCACGCCCGGCGACCGCGCCGATCTCGTGGTGGGCGCGCTCGCCGCGCACTCGGCCGGTACGCCGCCGATAGCGGGAGTACTGCTCACCCTGGACGAACGGCCGGACGACTCCGTACTGACTCTGGCCGCGCGGCTCGCGCCCGGCACCCCGGTGATCTCGGTGCCGGGCCGTTCCTTTCCCACGGCGGCCGAACTCTTCGGTCTGGAAGGGAAGTTGAACGCCGACACACCGCGCAAGGCGGAGACCGCGCTCGGTCTGTTCGAGCGCCATGTGGACACGGCGGCGCTGCTGGACCGGCTCTCCGTGGCTCGCAGCGGCCGGGTGACACCGATGATGTTCGAGCACGAGCTGCTGGAGCAGGCCCGTGCCCACCGTCGCCGGGTGGTCCTGCCGGAGGGCGCGGAGGAACGTGTCCTGCGCGCCGCCGACGTACTGATGCGCCGCGATGTGTGCGAACTGACACTCCTCGGTGACACCGGTCTGATCCGGAAGAAGGCGGCCGACCTCGGTATCGATCTCGGTGCCACCCAGCTCATCGATCCGAACGCCTCCGAGCTGCGGCAGCGCTTCGCCGAGCGGTACGCGGAGCTGCGCGCCCACAAGGGCGTGACGGTGGAGCTGGCCCACGATGTCGTGGCGGATCCGAACTACTTCGGCACGCTGATGGTGCGGGAAGGGCTGGCCGACGGCATGGTGTCGGGAGCGGTGCACTCCACGGCGGCGACGATCCGGCCCGCCTTCGAGATCATCAAAACGCGCCGGGCTCAAGAAGCTCAGCGCGCGCAGGGAACCCAGGGCGTGCGGCCAGCCCAGAGCGTGCGGGGAGCCCAGGGGGACGCGTCGATCGTCTCGTCGGTCTTCTTCATGTGCCTCGCCGACAAGGTGCTGGTGTACGGCGACTGTGCCGTCAATCCGGACCCGGACGCGGAGCAGCTCGCCGATATCGCGGTCCAGTCGGCGGCCACCGCGGCCCGGTTCGGCGTCGAGCCGCGCATCGCGATGCTCTCGTACTCCACCGGCACCTCGGGCTCCGGAGCCGATGTCGACAAGGTGCGCGAGGCGACGAAGCTGGTGCGCGCGGCCCGGCCGGATCTGCTGATCGAAGGGCCGATCCAGTACGACGCGGCGGTCGAGCCGTCCGTAGCGGCGACCAAGCTGCCGGAGTCGGAGGTCGCGGGCCGGGCGACGGTGCTGATCTTCCCGGATCTGAACACGGGCAACAACACGTACAAGGCGGTGCAGCGCTCGGCGGGCGCCGTGGCCGTGGGCCCGGTACTCCAAGGGCTGCGCAAGCCGGTCAACGACCTGTCGCGCGGCGCGCTGGTGCAGGACATCGTCAATACGGTGGCGATCACGGCGATCCAGGCGCAGGGCGTACGGAGCGCACAGGGTGCGCAAAGCACACAGACCTCGCACGGCGCGCAGGGCGAGCCCGCGTGAGCGGGCCTGCCTCTCCTCCCGTATCCACTCCCGTATCCACTCCCCTACGCACTCCTCCTACCGAAGGCCGACAGCCCGTGAGCCCGTATCCCAAGGCCGAGCACGCCACCCGCGTCCTTGTCCTCAACTCCGGTTCCTCGTCGCTGAAGTACCAGCTCCTGGACATGCGGGACGGCTCCCGGCTCGCGGCCGGTCTGGTCGAGCGGATCGGCGAGAAGACCTCCAGGCTGGTGCACACCGGGCCGGCGGACGCCGACGAGGGCCGGCGTGAACGTACGGACAGGATCGCCGACCACGCGAAGGCGCTGGAGGCCGTAGCGGACGAACTGGCGCACGACGGGCTCGGGCTGGACTCTCCCGAGCTGGCGGCGATCGGCCACCGCGTCGTCCACGGAGGGCTGAAGTTCAGCGAGCCGACCGTCGTCGACGACGGCGTACTGGCGGAGATCGAGCGGCTGGTGCCCGTGGCGCCGCTGCACAATCCGGCGAATCTCATCGGTATCCGTACGGCGCGGGCGCTGCGCCCGGACCTTCCGCAGGTCGCGGTCTTCGACACGGCGTTCCATACGACGATGCCGGAGCACGCGGCCCGCTACGCCATCGACACGGCGACGGCCGACGCGCACCGTATCCGCCGCTACGGCTTCCACGGCACCTCGCACGCGTATGTCTCCCGCAGGACCGCCGAGTTGCTGGGCAAGGATCCGTCGGAGGTGAATGTGATCGTGCTGCACCTCGGCAACGGCGCCTCGGCGTCGGCCGTCGCGGGCGGCCGGTGCGTGGACACCTCGATGGGACTGACGCCCCTGGAAGGGCTGGTGATGGGTACACGCTCCGGTGACATCGATCCGGCGGTCACGTTCCATCTGAGGCGCGTGGCCGGAATGTCCGTCGATGAGATCGATGAACTTCTCAACAAGAAAAGCGGTCTGGTCGGCCTCTGCGGGGACAACGATATGCGGGAGATCCGCCGGCGTATCGACGCGGGCGACGAACGGGCTCGGCTCGCGTTCTCCATTTACATCCACCGGCTGAAGAAGTACATCGGTGCTTACAGCGCGGTCCTCGGCCGGGTGGACGCGGTGGCCTTCACGGCGGGCGTCGGGGAGAACGCGGCGGAGGTACGGGAGGCCGCCGTGGCCGGTCTGGAGGTGTTCGGCCTGGCCGTGGACGCGCGGCGCAATGCCGTACGTTCCGGGGAGCCGCGGATCATCTCGCCGGACGGCGCGCGGACGGTGGTGGCCGTCGTCCCGACCGACGAGGAACTGGAGATCGCGCGGCAGACTTTCGCACTGGTCGGCGAGGACCGTACGGCAATCGTTTGAGCGGCGGTCGCTCCGGATGTGAACGGCTGTCACCGGATGTAAATCGCCCGGGCGGGCGGCTATCGCCTGAGCGGCCCGCCGCCCATTTGTACTTTCCACCAGCCGGAATATTCCGCAGGGAAACAAACCGATAGGATCCGCCTTATGCGCCGTTCCAAAATCGTCTGCACACTGGGCCCCGCCGTCGACTCGTACGAGCAGCTGAAGTCGCTCATCGAGGCCGGAATGAATGTGGCCCGTCTGAATATGAGTCACGGAAGCCATCCGGAGCACGAGGAGCGGTACAACCGCGTCCGGAAGGCGTCGGAGGACACCGGCCATGCGGTGGGTGTGCTGGTCGACCTCCAGGGCCCCAAGATCCGGCTGGAGACCTTCGCCGAGGGACCGGTCGAGCTGGTCCGCGGTGACGAGTTCACCATCACCACCGAGGATGTCGCGGGCGACAAGTCCATCTGCGGCACCACCTACAAGGGCCTGCCCGGCGATGTCTCCAAGGGCGACCAGATCCTGATCAACGACGGCAACGTCGAGCTGCGGGTGGTCGAGGTCGTGGGCCCCGAGGTCAAGTCCATCGTGATCGAGGGCGGAGTGATCTCCGACCACAAGGGCATCAATCTGCCGGGCGCGGCGGTGAACGTTCCGGCGCTGTCCGAGAAGGACATCGAGGATCTGCGCTTCGGACTGCGGATGGGCTGCGACATGATCGCGCTCTCGTTCGTCCGGGACGCGCAGGACGTGGTGGACGTCCACAAGATCATGGACGAGGAGGGCCGCCGGGTTCCGATCATCGCCAAGGTCGAGAAGCCGCAGGCGGTCGCCAACATGGACGCCGTGGTCGCGGCGTTCGACGCGATCATGGTGGCCCGTGGTGATCTGGCCGTCGAGTATCCGCTCGAAAAGGTCCCGCTGGTGCAGAAGCGGCTCATCGAGCTCTGCCGCCGCAACGCCAAGCCGGTGATCGTGGCGACCCAGATGATGGAGTCGATGATCACCAACTCCCGTCCCACGCGCGCCGAGGCGTCCGATGTCGCCAACGCGATCCTGGACGGCGCGGACGCGGTCATGCTCTCCGCCGAGTCCTCGGTGGGCGCGTATCCGGTCGAGACGGTCAAGACGATGTCGAAGATCGTGGTCGCCGCGGAGCAGGAGCTGCTCTCCAAGGGCCTCCAGCCGCTGGTCCCGGGCAAGAAGCCGCGTACGCAGGGCGGTTCGGTGGCCCGCGCGGCCTGCGAGATCGCGGACTTCCTGGGCGGCAAGGCGCTGATCGCCTTCACCCAGTCCGGCGACACGGCCCGCCGTCTCTCCCGCTACCGCGCGGCCCAGCCGATCCTGGCCTTCACGACGGACGAGTCGACGCGTAACCAGCTCACCCTGAGCTGGGGCGTGGAGTCCTTCATCGTGCCGTGGGTGAGCAGCACGGACGAGATGGTCGACCTGGTCGACGAGGAAGTCCTCAAGCTCCAGCGCTACAACGAGGGCGACGCCATGATCATCACCGCGGGCTCCCCTCCCGGCGTCCCCGGCACCACCAACATGGTCCGAGTCCACCACCTGGGCGGCCCCCAGGACGCCTGACCCGAGCACTTCCCCCGACACCCCACCCCGCACCCCACCCCCCGGCCCGCCGACTCCCCGGCGGGCCGTTCTGCTGCATACGCCGGGGCCGTCGCTACAGCGCCAGGTGCGCGTTGACAGCGCGACGTTCGCCGAGGCGGAAGAGGCCGCAGAGTGGTATGCCGCAAAGCTGGCACAGCACTCCGACATCCTTGTGGGCACATACGCCCCGATCGCGGGCCAGGACGCGATCGTACGGCGGCTGACGGTCGGCGAGGACGTCGTTGGTGGGTGGTGGGTGACGGGTGGCCGTTTCCTCTCCGTCAATCTGGTCGCGTGCAGTCCGCACCGTGTACGCCGGGAGTACGCCTGCCCGGCGCGGTAGCCGAAACGCGGACGGGGCGGGTCAGACACGTTCTGCGGTCAGAGCCGCGAGGCGGTGGAGTCTGGCTTCGCTTTCGGTGCCCGGGAGTGCGGTGAAGATCAGGAGGGTCTGGGGCCGGGCCGGGTCCAGGAGGGACTGGCCGTGCAGTTCCAGGGTGCCTACCTGTGGGTGTTCGATGAGTTTGGGGGCGCAGTAAGGGCTCATGACCGGGTGTTCGCGCCAGATCGCGGCGAATTCGTCGCTGGCCGAGAGCAGGCTGTCGACCAGGGCGGTGGTGCGTGGGTCCTCGCTCTCGCGGGTGGCGGCTTCGCGGAGCCGGGCCGCGATGGCACGGCTGTGGGCCGCGTGGTCGGCCTCCGGGTGGAGCAGGCGGGTGGACGGGTCGGTGAACCAGCGGTAGGCCAGGCTGCGCGCCATTCCCGTATGGGCCGTGCCGTCACCGAGGAGTGTGACCGCGAGGCGGTTCTGTTCGAGCGTCTCACCGAGGTGGTTCATCACCTGGGCGGGGGTGTCGTCGAGCCGGTCGAAGATCCGCAGCATGGCGGGGGCGATCTGGTCACCGGGGGTGATCCGGTGCGGTGTGGTGTGGCCCGCCAGGCGGAAGAGATGGCCGCGTTCGTCCGGGGACAGACGCAGGGCCCGGGCGATGGCGCTGAGCATCTGCTCGGAGGGGCGCGGACCGCGCCGCTGCTCGATCCGGCTGTAGTAGTCGGTCGACATACCGGCCAGCTCGGCGACCTCCTCCCGGCGCAGACCGCCGGTGCGCCGTCGGCGCCTGCGAGGGAAGCCGACGTCCTCCGGTTGCAGCGCCGCCCGGCGCGTGCGCAGGAAGTCGGCGAGCGCGGCCCGGTCCATACGGTCACACTCCTCTCGTGCGGTCGTACGAGGGTACGGGGAGGCCGTGGCCCCCTCCCTGTGGCCTCAAGCGTCGCAGATGTACGGCGTGACCCGGATCACCGGATCGATCGTCCCTGGTTGCCGTCCTGCCGTCCCGCCACGCTGGCGTCATGAACACACCTACGTACCCCTCCCCCGGCCACTGGATCGACGGGCGGGCCGTCGCCGGCTCCGG
>NZ_FMDK01000765.1 GCF_900091995.1 Streptomyces sp. MnatMP-M17 | reverse complement strand
TGTGGCCGGCGGTACGGTCGAAGGCGGCCTGCGGGAGCGGCTGGCGGGACTGAACGCGAACCGCCGTCTCGAAACGGTCGTGGATCTGGTCCGTACCCGCGCCGCCCATGTACTGGGCTACCCGGACACGGACGCCGTCGGTCCCGAGCGGTCCTTCCGCGATCTCGGCGTCGACTCGCTGGGCGCCGTGGAGCTGCGCAACCAGCTCAACGCGGCCACCGGTCTGAGTCTGTCCGCGACGCTCGTCTTCGACCATCCCACGCCCACGGCCCTCGGCGAGCATGTGCTGCGGCAGCTCGTTCCCGACGAGGGCCCCGACAGCGGGACCGACGCCGAGGAGGCGGAGATCCGGGCCCTGCTGGCCTCCGTACCGCTCGCCCGGCTGCGCGACATCGGCGTACTGGAGCCGCTGCTCCAGCTCGCCGGACGAGGCGGCGGCGCCTCGGCGGAGAACGAGGAATCCGGCGAGGCCATCGACTCGATGGCCGTGGCAGACCTGGTGCGGGCCGCGCTCAACGGCCAGTCCGACCTGTAGCGCGAAGACGGAGCGATGGAGCAGACCATGAATGCCCACACCGAGAACGCCCCCACCAACAGTGCGTCCGCCAACGGTGTTGTGGAAGCACTCCGCGCCGCGATGAAGGAGGCGGAGCGGCTGCGGCGGCAGAACAGGATGTTCGTCGCCGCAGCCAGGGAACCGATCGCGATCGTCGGAATGGGCTGCCGGTTCCCCGGCGAGGTCCACTCGCCCGAAGAGCTCTGGGATCTGGTCGCCTCCGGCACCGACGCCATCTCGCCGTTTCCCACCGACCGCGGCTGGGACCTGGACGCGCTGCGCGACAGCTCCACCGACGCCCGGGACACCTCCGTCAGCCAGCAGGGCGGCTTCCTGGACTGTGTCGCCGACTTCGATCCCGGCTTCTTCGGTATCTCACCGCGCGAGGCGGTCACCATGGATCCTCAGCAGCGGCTGCTGCTGGAGACCGCCTGGGAGGCCATTGAACGCTCCGGCATCGACGCCACACGGCTTCGCGGCAGCCGGACCGGAGCCTTCATCGGCACCAACGGCCAGGACTACGCGTATCTCCTCGTGCGGTCGCTGGACGACGCGACCGGCGATGTCGGCACCGGTATCGCCGCCAGCGCCGTGTCGGGACGGCTCTCGTACACGCTCGGGCTGGAGGGCCCGGCGATCACGGTCGACACCGCCTGCTCGTCCTCGCTGGTCGCCCTCCATCTCGCCGTCCAGTCCCTGCGTAACGGAGAGTGCGCGCTCGCGCTCGCCGGCGGTGTCAATGTGATGTCCACGCCCGGCTCGCTGGTCGAGTTCAGCAGACAGGGCGGACTCGCGCGGGACGGCCGGTGCAAGGCGTTCGCCGACTCGGCCGACGGCACCGGATGGGCGGAGGGCGCCGGCATCCTGATGCTGGAGCGTCTGTCCGACGCTCAGCGCAACGGACATCCGGTCCTGGCCGTCGTACGGGGCTCCGCAGTCAACCAGGACGGCGCCTCCAACGGCTTCACCGCGCCCAACGGTCCTTCGCAGCAACGGGTGATCCGGCAGGCGCTGGCCAACGCGGGACTGACGCCCGCCGAGGTGGACGCGGTGGAGGCCCATGGCACCGGCACTCCGCTGGGCGATCCCATCGAGGCCCAGAGTCTGCTCGCGGGCTATGGACAGGACCGTGAACGCCCGCTGTACCTCGGCTCGGTCAAGTCCAACATCGGGCACACCCAGGCCGCTTCCGGTGTCGCGGGCGTGATCAAGATGGTACTGGCGATGCGGCACGGAGTGCTGCCGCGGACCTTGCACGCGGACGAACCGTCGTCGCATGTCGACTGGTCGGCAGGCAAGGTCGAACTGCTCACCGAGGCGCGTGCGTGGCCGGAGGCCGGCCGGCCGCGCCGTACGGGCGTCTCCTCGTTCGGAGTCAGCGGGACCAACGCGCATGTGATCATCGAGCAGGCGCCGGCCGCATCCGAGCCGGAGGCCACCGCCACTGCCACTGGAACCGCCACCGCAACCGCTCCCGAACGGCGGGCGGCGGGGC
>NZ_FMDK01000535.1 GCF_900091995.1 Streptomyces sp. MnatMP-M17 | reverse complement strand
CAGCCCCGCCCCGCCACTCCCGGCGGCCAAGCCGCGTCAGGCCGGCACCGGGCCGAGCCATGGGGGACGGCCCGCGCGATCGCCGTACGGTCGGGACGCTCCGCGCGCCCGGCATCGCCCGCTCCGGCCCATCGCGTACCGCTCGATCGTGCCCTGGGCCGGGCGCTGGCCGAGCCGCTGGCCGCCCTCACCGATCTGCCGTCCTTCGACACCTCGGCGATGGACGGCTGGGCGGTCTCGGGGCCCGGCCCCTGGACCGTACGGAGCGCGCATCACGCCTCCACGCAAGGGGCGTCCGACGGCCCAGCCGAGAACCACGGCATTCTCGCCGGGCAGGGAGAGGCGGCGCCGCTTCCCGACGGCGCCGCGGTACGGATCGCCACCGGCGCCCGGATCCCGCCCGAGGCGACCGCGGTGGTGCGCAGCGAACACGCCCGTATCGACAGCGGCGGCCATCTCCACGCCGAGCGCGAGGTGGTCCCGGGCCAGGACATCAGGCCGCGCGGCCAGGAGTGCCGCTCCGGCGACCGGCTGCTGCCCGCCGGTTCACTGGTGACTCCCGCCGTGCTGGGTCTGGCGGCGGCGGCCGGGTACGACGAGCTGCTCACCGTTCCACGGCCGCGCGTCGAGATACTGGTCCTCGGCGACGAGCTGCTCATCAAAGGTCTGCCTCACGACGGACTGATCCGCGACGCCCTGGGCCCGATGCTCGCGCCCTGGCTCCGCTCTCTCGGCGCCGAGGTTCTCGCCACCCGCCGGATCGGCGACGACGCCGACGCGCTCTGTCATGCGATCACCGGCTCCGAGGCCGATCTTGTCATCACCACCGGCGGCACGGCCTCGGGACCGGTCGATCATGTCCATCCGGTCCTCCGGAAAACGGGCGCCGAGCTGCTGGTGGACGGTGTCGCCGTACGGCCCGGCCATCCCATGCTGCTGGCCCGGCTGGCGTCGGGACGCCATCTGGTGGGCCTGCCCGGCAATCCGCTCGCCGCGGTCTCCGGGCTGCTGACGCTCGCCGAGCCTCTGCTGCGGTCGCTGGCGGGACGGGCACCTCGGACTCCGTATCGCGCGCCGCTGCGTGACCCGGTGCAGGGCCATCCGTACGACACCCGTCTGGTGCCGGTCGTCCACCGTGACGAGGGACTCGTACCGCTTCATTTCAACGGTCCGGCCATGCTGCGCGGAATCGCCGCCGCCGATGGGCTCGCGGTCGTACCGTCGGGCGGCGCGCAGGCGGGCCAAGAGCTGGAAGTGCTGGATCTGCCCTGGACGGCCGGGGCCGATGGAGAGTGTTTCACGTGAAACTTCCCGGCCATGATGCGATGGCCAGGCAGGCCGACGAATATCTGGTCACCACCCGGGTGAAGCTGCCACGCCGTAAGGTCGTCCGTCCGCTGCGTCAGGTCAGCCGACGGCTGCTGATGGCGCTGTTTGTGCTGGCCCTCACGGTGTTTATCGTCTTTGTCGACCGACAGGGCTACCACGACAACGCCGATGAATCGGTCGACTTCCTGGACGCCGTCTACTACGCCACCGTGACGCTCTCCACGACGGGTTACGGAGACATCGTCCCGTACAGCGACAGCGCGCGGCTGGCGAATGTGCTGCTGGTGACGCCGCTGCGCGTGCTCTTTCTTATCATCCTGGTCGGTACCACTCTTGAGGTCCTCACGGAGCGCACCCGGGAGGAGTGGCGGCTGAACCGCTGGAGGTCCAACTTGCGCGACCACACCATCATCGTCGGCTATGGCACCAAGGGCCGATCGGCGATCCAGACGCTCTGTGCCACCGGGCTGAAGAAGGATCAGATCGTCATCGTCGATCCGTCGAACAAGGTGATCGAGGCGGCCAACGCGGAGGGATTCGTCGGGATTGTCGGCGATGCGACCCGTAGCGATGTACTGCTGCGCGCGGAGCTCCAGCGCGCCCGCCAGATAGTTATCGCCACTCAGCGCGATGACACGGCGGTGCTGGTCGCGCTGACGGCACGCCAGCTCAACCGTACGGCGAAGATCGTGGCCGCCGTACGGGAGGAGGAGAACGCACCGCTGCTGCGCCAGTCCGGCGCCGACGCGGTGATCACCAGTGCCAGCGCCGCCGGCCGGCTGCTCGGGCTCTCGGTGCTCAGCCCCAGCGCCGGCACGGTGATGGAGGATCTGATCCAGCAGGGCAGTGGCCTCGATCTCATCGAACGGCCCGTCATAAAGTCCGAAGTGGGCCGGAGCGTAAGGGAGACGGACGATCTGGTGGTGAGCGTGCTGCGCGGGCACCGGCTGCTCGGTTACGACGATCCGACCGCCAGCCCGCTTCAGCTCACGGACCGTCTGATCACCATCGTCCGGGCCCAGAGCCCCACGGTCCCGGACAACTCCAACACCCCGTAACGGGAACGCCTCCTGGCTCCAACGTGCTCCAACGTGTCGTAGGACCGGCCGACGCGGGGAGCGCGGGAGTAGCCTCGCGCTCATGTATGCGATCACGATTCCGGAACCCGGTGGCCCCGAGGCGCTTGTCTGGGCCGAGGTGCCCGATCCCGTACCCGGCGAGGGTGAGGTCCTCGTCGAGGTCGTGGCGAGCGCCGTCAACCGCGCCGATCTTCTGCAACGGCAGGGCTTCTACGATCCTCCGCCCGGCGCCTCCCCGTACCCCGGTCTGGAGTGCGCGGGACGGATCAGCGCGCTGGGCCCGGGAGTCGCGGGCTGGGCCGTCGGCGACGAGGTGTGTGCGCTTCTGGCGGGCGGAGGCTATGCCGAGAAGGTCGCCGTACCCTCCGGCCAGCTCCTTCCCGTACCGAAAGGCCTGGATCTGGCGACGGCCGCGGTGCTGCCCGAGGTCACCTGCACCGTCTGGTCGAACGTCTTCATGATCTCGCATCTGCGGCCCGGCGAGACGCTGTTGGTGCACGGCGGCGCGAGCGGTATCGGCACGATGGCCATCCAGCTCGCCAAGGCGGTGGGCGCGCGGGTGGCGGTCACGGCGGGAGGTCCCGAGAAGCTGGCGCGCTGCGCCGAACTGGGCGCGGACATCCTGATCGACTACCGCGAACAGGACTTCGTCGCGGAGATCCGCAAGGCCACGGACGGCGCCGGCGCGGATGTCATCCTCGATATCGTCGGTGCCAGGTATCTGGACCGGAATGTGAAGGCCCTGGCCGTGAACGGCCGGCTCGCGGTGATCGGTCTCCAGGGCGGAATCAAGGGCGAACTCAATCTGGGTGCGCTGCTGGGCAAGCGCGGTGCGATCACGGCGACCTCGCTGCGCGCCCGTCCCCAGTCCGAGAAGGCGGCGATCGTCGCGGCCGTACGGGAGCATGTCTGGCCGCTCATCGACAACGGTGACATCCGTCCGGTCGTGGACCGGACGATGACCATGCCGGAGGCGGCGGAGGCACACCGCGTACTGGATTCCGGCACCCATGTCGGCAAGGTGCTGCTGCTCACGCCGACCGCCGGCTGACGACCGCCCCGACGGTCCACGCCCCGGCTGACCATCACCCCGACTGACGGCCGCCCCCGGCCCGGTGCGCCTCCGGTGTACCGGGCCGTGAGGGAAGGGACCCGCAGAAAGGGATCTACAGATACGGGCCGGAGCGGAGCGCGCCGTGTCCCGGCTCGCCCTCGTCGTCCTGGACCGAGCCCGGCGGCAGCGCGCGGCGCATCTGTTCGAGCTGCGCCCTGGCCGCCATCTGCTGGGCGAACAGCGCCGTCTGGATGCCGTGGAACAGGCCCTCCAGCCAGCCCACCAACTGGGCCTGCGCGATACGCAGCTCGGCCTCGGAGGGAATCGCGTCATCCGTGAAGGGAAGCGAGAGCCGCTCCAACTCCTCGACCAGCTCGGGAGCGAGACCGTCCTCCAGCTCCTTCACGGAGCCCGCGTGGATCTCCTTGAGCCTGACCCGGCTCGCCTCGTCCAGAGGTGCCGCCCGTACCTCCTCAAGAAGCTGCTTGATCATGCTTCCGATGCGCATGACCTTGGCCGGCTGTTCGACCATCTCCGTCACAGGAACCTCGCGTCCCTCGTCGGCACCGCCACCACCGCCGCCGAGTGCCATCCCGTCCTGTCCCACCACGAGGACATGGGGGCTCTCCTGCGACCGTTCGTTACTCGGCATCTCCATACGGCCCATTGTCTCGCACATGTGAGTCACCACATGGCGTGCCCCCGTACGAAGACGTCCATCCTCGTACGAGGGCACGATTTCACGGTGTGCGCCACTCCGGACCGGCCGGCCGTGCGCCGGTTACATGGCCGCGCGGCGGCCCAGTGTCCGGTGCGAGCGGGTGACCAGCGCGGCCAGGATCGCGGCACCCAGCGGGACGGCGACCAGCAGCGCGGCCAGCGTCTCCCAAGGGATGACGATGGGCACATACGGCGTCGTGAGGGCACCCCAGCCCTCGTCGAGCGCCCGCTCGTGGAACTTGAGCTCGCCGCGGCGCTCGGTCAGCCGCAGTCCGATTGCCGGGAGGACCCCGGCGGCCGAGCCCAGCAGCACACCCATCGCCGCCACCACCGCGCACTGGAATCCGCTGAGCGTCCTGCGGACCCGCGCCGGAGCACCGACCGCGGCGAGTGTCTTGAGATCGGCCTCGGCGTCTGCCTGGGCGAGACCGGTGGCGATACCGGCCGCGCCGATGGTGACCAGTCCGGCGAAGACCGTCAGAGCCAGCAGCACAATGCTGTTCTCGCTGGTGTACCCGGCCTCGATATGGAGATTCACCTGGCTGCCGGTCTTGGCCAGCTCGCCGTCCAGCTTCTGCTTCTGTGTGCTGTTCGGCAGGGCACTGGACGAGTAGTACGCGCCGAGCGGGACGGTGCTGATTCCCGCGGCCTTCGCCGTGGCCGGAGCGATGATCATCGTAAGGCCGTACGCGTTCGGCTTCCCCGGCACCTGATACGCCGGGATCGACTTGAGGGTGCCGGGCGACGGCAGGCCCTTCTGACTGGCCGCGTCCGCCTTCTCGGTGTCCGTGATCAGCAGGATGCCGATCTTTCCGGCCGTGTCGACGTTCCGCTTGTCGAACGAGACGGCCCGGCCGTCCGCCAGCGCCTTCTCCGCGCCCGGATCCTTGATGCCGAGGATCTTCAGCAGAGTGGCGTCACCGATCAGCAGACCGCCGTCCGCGTCGCTGTAGACCGAGCCCTGTTCGCAGCGCCAGTCCTTGGCGAGCCTGCGCCGCTCGGCCTTGCTGAACTTCTCCGAAGGATCGTCCGGCCCTGTGGACCAGAGCGGACACTGATGCGCCTTGGGGACGACGACCTCGTACCGTCCACAGCCGTTGTCGCCGCGGTACATCGAGCAGTTCGGCTTTCCGACGGAGATACGGTCCACATCGGCCCGCAGATCGACGGGCAGATTCTTCTGGACCGCCGTGCGTATGGCCGGCACATCCCGGCCGCCGTCGTCCTCGTAGACCGCCACGGAGATCGCGCCATGAGGGAGCCGCGGCTCGTACGCGGCCCGGTCCTGGGCATCGCTGCTCGCGGCATACGTGGCGACCGCCACCGTGCCCGCGACCGCGGCCAGCACCGCCGCCACGGCCGGCGCCGTGCGGCCTCTGTTCCGTACGGCGTCCCGCAGCGCCAGCCGCGGTGAGAGCGGAAGCCAGTGGCCGAGCCGGCCGAACAGTCCGACCAGGGCCGGTGTCAGCGCGACCACGCCCAGCTCGGCGATGGCGCTGCCACCCGCGACGATCGTGAACTGGTCGGTCATCGTCGAGCCGTACAGCGCGATCACCGCACCCAGCACGACCGCGATCAGCCCGAGGACCGGTAGGACCCTGCTGCTTCTGCGGACTCCGCGGCGGCCGGTGAGCGAGGACAGGACGGTCTGCCGGGAGGCGGTGACGGCCGGGACGATCGCGGCGAGCAGACCGGTGAGCACGGCGAGCAGCGCGATACCGAGAAGTTCCAGCGGCCGGATGTCGAAGCTGCCGAAGCGCCGGCCCATATAGTCCTCAAGGACGGGACGCAGTACATAGGTGAGGCCCAGACCGAGGGCCGTACCGATGACGGCCGAGGCGACACCGATCACCAGACCGCCACCGAGGACGATGGCCCGGATATGGCGCCGGTCGCCGCCGTTGGCACCGACCAGACCGAGCTGACGGCGCGAGCGCCGGGCACCGACCGCGAAGGCCGGACCTGCCAGCAGACAGATCTCCAGCATGGCGAGGCCGACGACGGTGCCCGCCGCTGCCAGCTGTGTGGCATTGGCGACCGCGCTCTGCTCGTACCTCCCTTGGTCGTCCTGCTGGTACAGCGGCACATCCGCGTCGGCGGGCGGATCGAGGGCCACGGCACGGGAGGTCACCACCAGGCCATGGGTATTGGCCTCCTTCACCATGTTCCACGTGAAACCACCCGGAACGCGGATGAGTTGAGTGGAGCTCGCGTGCGTTTCCGGCAGCCCATCGGCCTGGAGCGCCTTGTCGAGCGGCGCCAGAAATGCCCCGGGGAGCGCGTTGACCTGGTCGGTGTCCAGCGAGTCGGGCAGTTCGTAGGCGCCGACGATCCGGTACTCGGTCGCGAGTCCACGCGCGGTGAGCTCCGAACCCACCCGTAGCCCGCTGACCTCCAGGAAGTGGCTGGTCGCGGCGACCTCGTCGGCCCGCTCGGGAAAGCGGCCCTCATTGAGGCGCATGATGCCGTCGGCGATCGGGTCGGCGGCCTTCAGCTCACGGATCTCGGTCTGGAGCAGCCCGTATGTGGTACGGAGCTTTCCGGTTCCCAGCGTGTCCTCAAGGACCGTGGCGCCGGCCGGAATGGCCTTGGTGATATCGCCCGGTCCATCGGGCCAGGGCTCGTTCTCGAAGTCGTCGACCGGCGAGTAACTGTCCGCCTGGGGGTTCTGATAGAGCGGCACACCGCCGAACTCCGGATCTCTGATCTCTGCATCGGCCCGGCCGAGCGTACGGTCGAGCTGCTCCTGGGTGGACAGCTCGGAGCTGCGCAGCGTCAGATCGAAGGCGCTCACGCCGAGGATGGGAAGCGCGATCATGGAAAGGACGAGAAAACTGCGTCCCTTGGAGCGCCAGGCGTCGCGACGGGCGATCCGCAGGGCCGCGCGCCAGGAGTGGTACCAGGTCCTCACAGTTCGGCCGCCTGGCCCGTGAGCAGCGAGTCCGCCTGGCTGCGGATGGTCTGGTCGACGACCGCGCCGTCCCGCAGGAAGACCACCCGGTCCGCCCAGGCCGCGAAGCGCGGCTCATGGGTGACCAGAACACCGGCGGCGCCGGCGTCGCAGCGTGTGCGCAGCAGGGCGAGCACGGACTCGCCCGTCTCGGAGTCCAGTGCGCCGGTCGGCTCGTCCGCGAGGACCAGACGCCGGTCGCCGACGAGCGCGCGGGCTATTGCCACGCGCTGCTGCTGGCCGCCGGACATCTCGTCCGGGAGCCGGTCGGCGAGCTGTTCAAGACCCATCTCCGCCAGCGCGGCCACGGCCTCGGTGCGTGCCTTGCGCGCGGAGGTGCCGTCGAGTTCACGCGGCAGCGCGATGTTCTCGGCGGCGGTGAGGGCCGGGATGAGGTTGTAGTCCTGGAAGACATAGCCGATGCTGCGGCGGCGCAGGGCCGCGAGCTGCTTGCGGCCGGCGGTGGTGATGTCGGTGCCCTCGACGATGACACGGCCCGAGCTGGGCGTGTCGAGGCCGCCTGCGATGGTCAGCAGCGTGGACTTGCCGGAGCCGGAGGGACCCATGACGGCGACGAGTTCGCCGGGGAACACATCGAGGTTGATACCGCGCAGGGCATGGACCTCGGTGGCGCCGCTGCCATGGACACGGGTCAGTTCCTGGAGTTGCAGCACGGGCTGCTGCGGCGGTTGTGCGTTTTCGGGCATGAGGGATCCCCCTAGGGCGGTACGTCCACATACCTGCGTGAGGTATGTGTGCTGGAAGAGGCTGGGCGAGGAAGCGATGGGCGAGGAAAGTGCGATACGGCGGCGGGCCGGGCCGGTCAGGCCGAGGTGCCGCCCGAAACATCGACCGAGGCCGACGAGGTGGTGTCCGAGACGGTGTCCGAAGGGGAGCCGGAGGCGGTGTCCGACGGCCGGCTGCCCGGTTCCGGCAGCAGCGCGAGCCGGATCAGCCGGGCTTCGCAGTGGTCGAGCCAGCGGGCCTCGGCCTCGGTCTGGAAGATGAGCTGTTCCAGGACGAGCAGCCAGGCCACTTCGTGCCGGTCGGCCGGGACGGCTTCCAGGGCCTGGGCCTTGAGCCGGGTGTAGTCCTGCATCGCCTTGATGGTGTGGCGGCGCTGCGACTGGATGACCTCCCGGATGTCGACGCCGGGCGCGCCCACGGCCATGGCGAGCTTGATCGCCAGCTCGTCACGCGGCGGGCTGGTGCGGTCGACCGGCGTACGGAACCAGGACCTCAGCTCCGCGCGGCCGGCGTCGGTGATCGCATAGAGCGCGTGGCCCGCACGGTCCTCGCCGTCCTGGGCCACCATGCCGTCGCGCTCCAGACGGCTCAAGGTCGTATAGACCTGGCCGACGTTGAGCGGCCAGGTGGCACCCGTGCGGGACTCGAACTCCGTACGGAGCTGAGAGCCGTAGCGCGGGCCGCGTTCCAGAAGGGCCAGCAGCCCATGGCGAATCGACATACTCAGTATGTATACCGGGTATGGCGTAGCCCGCAAGCGACCTGAGGCGGACCAGGTAAATACGCCATAAGGATGACGCGATGCCGAGTGCCCGCCGACGCCGGGCGGATACGGGCGCCGACGCCGGGCGGGTGTGGGTGCGGATACGGGGCTGGGAGAGGCGCTCAGCGGCGGCGGAGCCGTAGTCCGAGGAAGCCGAGGCCCAGCCCGATCAGTGTGATTCCCGTGCCCAGCGTCAGCACCGGAACCGGCCGCGCGGCAGGACCGGTGACGGTCCGGGTGGCCGATTCGTGGGCGGCGGCGGGCGGCCGGCGCCGAGGCGCCTCGGAGTCCTCCGGCGGATGGGCGAACTCCTCCAGCGGCTCCTCCGCCGCGTGTCCGTCCGTCTTCCGGTCGGTCCCGTCGACCGTCCCGTCCGTGTCCTTCCTGCTCCCTGCCGGCTCGTCCTCCTCGTCCTCCTCGCTCTCGTCGTTCTCGTCGGAGTGGGAAGGCGACGCGGGCTTGGACGGCGACGTAAGGGGGCGGGCGTCGGACGGTGAGGCCGGGACCTTGGTCGGCCGGCCGGGATGTACGGAAGGTGCGGGGCTCGTCTCCGTATCCGTCTGCGGATCGCCGTCCGTCTCCTCGTCCGCTTCCCAGCCCGACTCCCACTCCGCCCCGGGATCGGCCTCCGAGTCGCTGTCGCTGTCGCTGTCGCCGTCTCCGCTGTCGTCCGTACGCGGGCTTCCGTCGTCCGGTGACACCGTCTCGGGCTCCTGCGGTCTCCCGGGTCGTGGCCGTCCCTCTCCGGCCGGATGGCCGGCCAGTGAGAGGGCCGACTCTGCGGCGGCAGTGGGACCTGTGACGGGTGGAGCGGACTCCTCGGCGTACGCGCCGGGCGCGGCGATCAGCAGCGACGCGACCGCGATCGCGCAGGGAGTGCGGAGCGTAGGAGTCACCGACTCAGCGTCACATGTAATGACAAATCCGGCATCTCGAAACGTTCCTGCGATGGATACGCCGGATCCGTGATGCCGCAGGCCGGACTATTCCGCGATGCCCGCGACTACCCGGCGTACCCCGTGGAGATCGTCAGCTCGAACTCCTGCCCGTCCGGCGGCACCGCGGCGCCCGGCCTCGGGTACTGGTCGATCACGATGTCCTTGGCCCAGGACCCGTCGTTCTCCGACTTCACCGGTGCCCACGACCAGCCCGCCTCACGGAGACAGTCCTTCACCGAGAGGATGTCCTTGTAGCGCAGGTCGGGAGCCGTCACCTTGGACGGATCCAGCCCGTCCTCCGAGGCGTCCGTGCAGTCCGATGTGTCGATCGTCCGATTGCGCTCCGGCGCCCGGTAGCCCTCCTGGGAGTTGCCGCTGCCCGGGTCCGCCGCACCGCCGCCGGTGCCCGAATCTTTACCGTTGAGCGAAAGTGCCGCTGTCAGACCGCCGATGGCCAGCAGCGCGACCACGATCGAACCGACGATGACCGGCATGTTCCGCCTGCCGCCACCGCCGCCGTGACCACCGCCATGGCTCCCGCCGTGCGCGCCATGGCCGCCACGGCCACCGGGAGCGGTCGCGGGCTGCGGCGACATCGTGTACGGCGGCGGGGTCTGTGCCATCGGCTGCATCTGCTGCTGAGGAGCCTGGTACGCCGGGGCCGACTGCGGATAGCCGTAGCCCGGCCCGGCGCCGGGGCCAGGGCCAGGTGTCTGCGGCGCCGCCGACGGCGTGGCGGGCGTCGGCGGTCCGTACGATCCCGGGCTGTACGGCGTCCGCACACCGTGCGGCGGCGATGGCGGTGCCTGGCCCGACTGGTCCACCGGCGGAAAGACCGCCGAGCCCACGCCCGAGCCGCTGCCGCTGTGCGGCGCGGCACCCGGCACGATCACCGGAGCGCCCGCCTGCCCGGCGGTCAGCACGCGCGCGCACTCGTCGCGCATCGCCGAAGCGCTCGGAAACCGCTCGTTCGGGTTCTTCTTCAGCGCCCGCGCGACCAGCGCGTCCATCGCCGGAGTGACCGAACGGTTGATGGTGGACGGAGCGACCGGCTCCTCCTGCACATGGGCGTACGCGATCGCCAGCGGCGAGTCCGCGTCGAACGGCAGCCGGCCGGTCAGCAGCTGGAAAAGCATGATGCCGACCGAGTACAGATCGGAGCGGGCGTCCACAGCCCGTCCCAGCGCCTGCTCGGGCGAGAGATACTGCGGCGTACCGACGACCATGCCGGTCTGTGTCATCGAGGTGACACCGGACTGCATGGCGCGCGCGATGCCGAAGTCCATCACCTTGACGATGCCGCGCTTGGTCATCATCACATTGCCCGGCTTGATGTCCCGGTGCACGAGGCCCATCTCATGGCTGGCCTCCAGCGCCGCCAGCACATCGGCCGTCACCTTGAGCGCCTTGTCGGCCGGCATCGCGCCGTACTGGGCGATGTCCCGCTGGAGCACGGAGCCGAGCGGATGCCCTTCGACGTACTCCATGACGATGTACGGCATCAGCGCGCCGGAGCCCGCCGCGGCGCCGCTCTCCTGAAGCGTGTCCTCGCCCGTGTCGAAGACCGAGACGACATTGGTGTGCGACAGCTTGGCCACGGCCTGGGCCTCGCGCCGGAACCGCTCGCGGAAGGACTGCTCGCGCCCCAGCTCCGAGTGGAGCGTCTTGATGGCGACCTGGCGGTCGAGCGCCGTGTCGTACGCGAGATATACGGACGCCATCCCGCCCTCGCCGAGGAGATCGCGAAGCTGGTACCGGCCGCCCGCGACCGAACCGCCCGCGTAGCGGCCCCGTGCGCCGTGCTGGCTCATGACTGTGCTTCCCCCTCGGCGCGCAGACGCGGTCCGACAAGCAGTGGACGCGATGGTGCTCACGCGGTGATCCCGTTATTACGCGCCAAGTCTGCCCGAGGGCAGAGACACGTCAAGCCGGGTGCCCGTTCCGTGACCGTACGCACAACAAGCGTCTCGGAAGCGTTACCGGAAAAGCGTGGAACAAGCATGGAACAAGGGTGGAATTTGCGTGGGTATCGCGTCGCCCGGTTTCATGGCCGGTCCACCGTGGACCGGCGTGTCATACGGAGGCTGTAGCGTGATGTGCCATAGCCAATCCCGAAGACGAGCACCGACCACCACCCCTGAGAAACACCCTCAGTAACACCCTGAGAAACACAGGCATACCGCGGACCGCGCGCGCGGTCGTGAAGCGGACAGAAACGACGGCGAGGACTGATGGCACCCGAACCCGAAGCAGGCGGCGGAGTGTCGGACGCCGCGGACTCCTGGGGCGATGGCGGCCTGGTCGGAGGGCTGGTCGGCGACGGACGCTACCGGATGACCCACCGTCTCGGCCGTGGCGGCATGGCCGAGGTGTTCGCGGCGGAGGACGTACGGCTCGGGCGCACCGTGGCCGTCAAGCTGCTCCGCGCCGATCTCGCGGAGGATCCGGTCTCCAAGGCCCGGTTCACCCGTGAGGCACAGTCGGTCGCCGGGCTGAACCACCACGCGGTGGTGGCGGTGTACGACTCCGGCGAGGACACGGTCAACGGACAGACCGTGCCGTACATCGTGATGGAGCTGGTCGAGGGCCGCACCATCCGCGATCTGCTGGTCAACGCCGAGGCACCGCCGCCCGAGCAGGCGCTGATCATCGTCTCCGGAGTGCTGGAGGCGCTGGCCTACTCGCACCAGCACGGCATCGTGCACCGCGACATCAAGCCCGCCAACGTGATCATCACCGACGCCGGCGCGGTGAAGGTGATGGACTTCGGCATCGCGCGCGCCCTGCACGGCGCGCAGTCGACGATGACCCAGACCGGCATGGTCATGGGCACGCCGCAGTACCTCTCGCCCGAGCAGGCGCTCGGCAAGGCCGTGGACCACCGCAGCGATCTGTACGCCACGGGCTGCTTGCTCTACGAACTCCTCGCGCTGCGGCCTCCGTTCACCGGTGAGACTCCGCTCTCCGTGGTGTATCAGCATGTCCAGGACATCCCGGTGCCGCCCTCCGAGGTCTCGGACGTGGCGCCGCCGGAGCTGGACGGCCTGGTGATGCGCTCGCTCGCGAAGGAGCCGGACGACCGGTTCCAGAGCGCCGAGGAGATGCGCGGGCTGGTCCAGTACGGCTTGCAGATGCTCCAGCAGCAGGGCAGCCACACGGGCACCTGGAACACCGGCACGTTCGACACGCACATCGGCGGCAGCACTCCGGCGATGGGCATGGCCGCGACGACCGCGATGGGACATCCGCCGCACGGCGACACCTCGCAGAGCCCGATCCTGCCGCCGATGAATCCGCACGACGGCGGATACGACGGCGGGCATCATGGCGGCGGTGGCGGCCGGGGCAAGCTGTGGCTCTTCGTCGCGCTCGCGGTGATCGCGATCGTGGCGGGAGTGGCCTACGCCATCAACGGTATGAGCAACAACGGCAATGACGGCAAGTCGGATGCTCCGCCGCCCTCGCCGAGCCAGAAGACATCGAGTGACGAGGCCCCGACACCGTCGGACGAGCCGACGGAGTCCCAGCAGACGGACGACTCGTCGGACGGCGGCGGTGGGTCGAACTGGCCGCCGCCCCAGAAGCCGACGCCGAGCCTGACTCCCTCCGACAAGCCGACGGACACGCCGTCCAGCACCGATACGGGTACGACGGACGGCGGCGGTACGAGCGACGGCGGGACCACCGGCGAACCGTCGCCCGACCCGACGCCGACGCCGCCGGACGGCGGCGACGGAGATCCGGGTGGCGGGACGCCGGGTGGCGGCGGGACGCCGGGCGGTGCCATCACCGGTGCCGACAACGGCGGTGCGGCCACCACCGGCGGCTGAGGCGCCGGCAGGGCTGAGGCACCGGCGGGCG
>NZ_FMDK01000556.1 GCF_900091995.1 Streptomyces sp. MnatMP-M17 | reverse complement strand
CGGCGAGCCGCGCGGCTCGCCGGTGTGCGGGTGGTCGGTGTGCGGGTACTCGGTGCATGGCGTGCTGTCTCCTCGGGGTGGCGGTGCGGGTGGGAGAGCGAGTGGCGAGAGAACGGGAGAGCGCTCTCCCGGGGAGGTGCGGTCCACCTCCGCGGAAGAGCGGCCCGGATCAGGGCAGTTCGTAATTCGCGTTGAGCGCGGCGCCCGCCTCTGGGTGATTCTGGTCGTATCCACGGGCATCGCACTGGAGCCCGCCGACGACACAGTGCTGGACCAGCGCGTTCAGCGTGCGATCGTCCCAGGCGTTGAAGAAGTCGTAGTGGAAGGTGTGTCCCACTCCGCTCGCCAGCCTGACCTGTGACATATCACCGTTGACGGGCCAGGCCATCTTGAACTCGATCATCGGCAGCGCCACCGGATGCGAGGGCGGGCAGACGTCCTGGTTGGCGCCCTGCGCTCGCGGATAGGCCATATGGCTCTGGTGGTCCGGTGTGTCCAGATACTTTCCGTCCCAGCAACTCGGCGCCTGGAAACGGAGATTGAGCTGGACATCCGGCCGGGCCGGACAGGACGCGGGGATCTCGGTGTTCTTGTAGCTGTCCCCGCACTCCCAGCCCTCCACCCAGCCACGGTGGTTGCGGAACTGCTCGGCGGTCTGCAGCGGACTGCCGACGACGAAGCGCAGTCCCTTGGGGAACGGCCGCACCGAACGGTAGTCGGTGACGCCCGACTTGTAGTAGATGGTCTGCGGACCGACCGGCCTGACCGCGGTGTTACCGTTGAACAGCGTCGGCATCCAGTACGCGGACTTGTCACCGGGCGCCTTGCACGCGGTGCCGCCGCCGCTCAGCGAAGCCGTGGTGCTGTTCGCGTCGGTCGTGTTGTTGCCCATGAAGGTGTGGTCGTGCGACTTGCCCGGCTGGCCCGGGTAGACGATCGGGTCGTCCGGCCGGGTGTGTGTGACGGAACAGTTCGCCTGGAACTCGTGGAAATACCGGGTCGGCGGGATCTGGTCGGACGGCACGACACCGGTCACGGGCGGATTGGCCGGAATATAACCGTCTCCGTCGGGATCGTCGCCGGACGGTACGGGGACCGCCGGGGCCATCCGGTGTCCTGCGTGGGCCGCTTTGGCCGCCGCGGGCGGATCGGCCGCCCGGGGAGTGGCCTCGGCGGTGGCGGTGTCCGGGATCGCGATGAGCCCGAACGCCACCAGAGCGAGGGCGGTGGCGACGAGTAACGCGGACACCAGTGCGGTACTGCGAAAACTGCGCAATCTTTCGGCCATGCGGACCTCCATGCCGCTCTTCAGCCGCACCCGTCGGAGGATGCGGTGGGGGGAAGTGGAGCTGGAAGGTGCACCGCGGAGAGCCGGTCCCGCAGCCGGTGAAGAAGCCGGGATCACTGCGGGAGAGCGCTCTCCAAAGCGCTGTCAGTGTTACGCCGCCGCTGAGAGGGTGTCAATACTTTGTGAACGAAGCCCGGTCGACGCCTGCCGACCTCGTCTCGCGCTCGCGCTCAGAACACGGCACGATGCGTCAGGTCCGGAATGCATGAGCTCCGGGCCCGCTTGACGACTGATGAACGGCCGTGTCCGGCGGTACGTACCGCTCCCCAGCGGGACCTACCGGCGGCGCACGGCGCATCCTACGGATATCCAGGAGCACACGACATGAGTGGAACTGCCCAGATCGGTGTCACGGGGCTCGCGGTCATGGGCCGCAACCTCGCCCGGAACTTCGCCCGCAACGGCTTCACGGTCGCGGTGCACAACCGCACCGCGTCCAAGACCCGTGCCCTGGTGGAGGAGTTCGGTGATGAGGGCACGTTCGTCCCCGCGGAGTCCGCGGCGGATTTCGTCGCGGCGCTGGAGCGGCCCCGCCGGCTGATCATCATGGTGAAGGCCGGTGCTCCGACCGATGCGGTGATCGAGGAGTTCGCGCCGCTGCTGGAGGAGGGCGACGTCATCATCGACGGCGGCAACGCCCACTTCGCCGACACCCGGCGCCGGGAGAAGGAGCTGCGCGAGCGCGGTATCCACTTCGTCGGTGTGGGCATCTCGGGCGGTGAGGAGGGCGCGCTGCACGGGCCGAGCATCATGCCGGGCGGCTCCGTCGAGTCGTACGCCTCGCTCGGCCCGCTGCTGGAGCGGATCGCCGCCAAGGCGCCCGACGGCGCGCCGTGCGTGGCCCATATCGGTCCTGACGGCGCGGGCCACTTCGTGAAGATGGTGCACAACGGCATCGAGTACGCCGATATGCAGCTCATCGCGGAGGCGTACCACCTGCTGCGGTCCGTGGCCGGCTACTCCCCCGAGAAGATCGCGGAGACCTTCAGGTCCTGGAACACGGGCCGGCTGGACTCGTATCTGATCGAGATCACGGCCGAGGTGCTCGCCCATACGGATGAGGCGACCGGAAAGCCGTTCGTGGACATCGTGACCGACCAGGCCGAGCAGAAGGGCACCGGCCGCTGGACCGTACAGATCGCCCTCGATCTGGGCGTCCCGGTCTCCGGTATCGCCGAGGCGGTCTTCGCCCGCTCGCTCTCCGGCCACGCCGGGCTGCGCGAGGCCTCCCGCTCGCTGCCGGGCCCCACGGCGGCGGCGCTCTCCGAGGCGGACGCGGCGCGCTTCGCCGACCAGGTCGAGCAGGCGCTGTACGCGTCGAAGATCGTCTCGTACACCCAGGGCTTCCACCAGATCCAGGCGGGCAGCGACGAGTACGGCTGGAACATCGACCTCGGCTCGGTCGCCGCGATCTGGCGGGCCGGGTGCATCATCCGGGCCGCGTTCCTCGACCGGATCCGCGAGGCCTACGACACCCAGCGCGAGCTGCCGAGCCTGCTCTCCGACAAGCAGTTCGCCGAGGAGATCGGCGCGGCGCAGGAGGACTGGCGCGCGGTGGTCGCCACGGCCGTGCACCAGGGAGTACCGACGCCGGGCTTCGCCGCGGCGCTCTCGTACTACGACGCGCTGCGCGCCGAGCGGCTGCCCGCCGCGCTCACCCAGGGACAGCGGGACTTCTTCGGCGCACACACCTACCGGCGCACCGACCGCGAGGGCTCGTTCCACACCCTCTGGGGCGGCGACCGCTCGGAGGTCTCGACCGACTAGGTCCTGTCTAGCGGATCCAGCCGAGCGGCCCGGGCGCGGGCTCCGGCTCCGGCCC
>NZ_FMDK01000531.1 GCF_900091995.1 Streptomyces sp. MnatMP-M17 | reverse complement strand
CCTGGCGGGAGTTCAACATCGGTCTGCTGCGGCTCGCCGCCGCGCACCCGCGGCTGCACGTCGTCGACCTGGAGCCGCTGATCGCCGAGGGCGGACCGGTCCGCGACCCGCGCCTCGCCGCCTACGCCAAGGTGCACCTGGGCGATGAAGTACTCGCCCGCTACGCGCGACACGCGGGCCATCTGCTGCGGACGCTGCGCGGCAGGGCGAAGAAGGTCCTCGTCGTGGACCTCGACAACACCCTCTGGGACGGCATCCTCGGCGACGACGGCCCCGACCGCATCGCCGCCGCCACCACCTACCGCGGTGAGGCCTTCGGCCGGTTCCAGAAGGTGGTCAAGCAGATCGGCAGCCAGGGCGTCCTGCTCGCGGTGTGCAGCAAGAACGACCGTGAGCCGGTCCTCGATGTGCTCCGTGACCACCCCGACATGACCCTGCGCGAGGCCGACTTCGTCCGGATCAGCGCCGACTGGGAACCCAAGGACGGCAATATCCGCGCCCTCGCCGACCGGCTCAATCTCGGCACCGACAGCTTCGTCTTCGCCGACGACTCGCCCTTCGAACGCGGCCTCGTCGCCTCGACGCTCCCCGAGGTCGCCGTGATCGGGCTCGACGAGGAACCGGCGGTGCACATCGACCGGTTGCTCGCCGACGGCTGGTTCGACGTACGCGAACTGACCACCGAGGACCGGGGCCGGGCCGTGCAGTACCGCCAGGAGGCGGAACGGCAGGACCTCCAGCAGACCGCCGGCTCGATGGAGGAGTACCTGAGCGCCCTCGACGTGCGGGTCGAGGTCGCTCCGGTACGCGACCACGAAGTGGCCCGGGTCGCCCAGATCACCCTGCGCACCAACCAGTTCAACCTCACCACCCGAAGGCTCCAGGTACCCGACGTCCGCGAACGGCTCGACTCACCGGACCACTTGGTGCTGGCCGTACGCTCCCGCGACCGCTTCGGTGACAACGGGGTCGTGGGCGCCCTCTTCGCGTACCGGGAGGACGAGGCCCTGCGGATCGACAACATGCTGCTCAGCTGCCGTGTCTTCGCACGCGGTGTCGAGCAGGCCACCATCGCCGCGCTTCTGGAGCACGCGGCGGACTCGGGCGCGGCCGAGGTACGCGCGAGCTACCGGCCCACCGCCAAGAACCACAAGATGCGCGACTTCTACCCGTCGCTCGGCTTCGAGCAGGCCGCCGAAGCGGCGGACGGCGCCGTTGAGTTCCGGCACCCGCTCACCGGACTGCCCGAAGTGCCCGGTCACGTGACACTTGACGCGGACTTCCGTGACACCGCCGGCTGATCCGCGCCCCGCCCCCCGGGCGCCCGGGCCGCACAAGCGTCTCCTTAGTGCCCCGGACGACGATCGTGATGTCAGAGCAACCCGTGCCGGCGCCATGCCAGCGGAACTCGGAGAGGTCGGAGAAAGACGTTGACGAATTTCCGGACCTTCACGGAACTGGTTCTGGAGCGGACCGAAGCCCGCGGCGCCGCGGATGCCTTCATCTTCCTGCCCGACGATGCCCGTGGCTCGGTGCCGCAGCACCTCGCCTTCGCCGGGCTCGACCAGGAGGCACGCAGGATCGCCTCCTGGCTCCAGGCACGCGGAGCCGCGAACCGCCAGGTCCTGCTGCTCTTCCCGGCGGGCCTCGACTTCATCAAGGCCTTCACCGCCTGCCTGTACGCCGGTGCCGTGGCCGTGCCCGGACCGCTGCCCGCCGAACAGGGCCAGCACTTCTCCCGGGTCTCCGGCATCCTGCGCGACGCCGAGGCGTGCGCCGTGCTCACCGACTCGGCCAACGCCCCCGAGATCTCCGCCTGGCTGGCCGCCGAAGGCATCACCGATGTGCCGTGCCTGGCCACCGACGACCCGGCCCAGGGTGACGCGGGCGCCTGGAAAGAGCCCACGCTCACCCCGGAGAGCCTGGCCTTCCTCCAGTACACCTCCGGCTCGACCAGCGATCCCAAGGGCGTCGTGGTCTCGCACCGCAATCTGCTCGCCAACGAGGCGGCGATCCAGCGGTCGATCGGCACAGGACCGGACTCCGTGTGCGGCGGCTGGCTGCCCTTCTACCACGACATGGGCCTGATCGGGCATATCCTGCACCCGCTCTACCTCGGCATCCCCACCGTCCTGATGGCGCCCTTCACCTTCCTCAAGCGCCCCGTCCGCTGGCTGAAGATGGTGGGGGATTACGGGATCACCACCGGCGGCGGCCCCAACTTCGCGTACGACCTGTGCGTGCGCAGGGTCACCGACGCCCAGCTGGAGACGCTCGACCTGTCTTCCTGGACGACCGCCTGCAACGGCGCCGAACCGGTCAGGGCCGAGACGGCCCGCGCCTTCACCGAGCGCTTCGCGCCCGCGGGATTCCGCCCCGAAGCCTTCTTCCCCTGCTACGGCATGGCCGAGACGACCCTGCTGGTCACCGGGATCCCGCGCGGCGCGGCCCCTCGCGTGCTCGATGTCGACGCCGAGGCCCTGGAGCGCGGCGAACTGGCCGACCCGCGCGCGGACCACCCCACCCGCTCCCTCGTCAGCAGCGGGATCGCGCGGGACTTCGAGATCCGCATCGTCGACCCGGAGACGCGCGTCGAGAAGCCCGGGGGACACGTCGGCGAGATCTGGCTCAAGGGCGACAGCGTCTCCTCCGGCTACTGGAAGCGGCCGGAGACCAACAAGGAGATCTTCGACGCGGCGATCTCCGACGGCCCGGACGGAGCGGACGGTACCGGCGGATCCGACGGCGGCGGCTGGCTGCGCACCGGCGACATGGGCGTACTCCAGGACGGACAGCTCTACGTCACCGGCCGGCTCAAGGAAATAGTCATCCTCGCGGGCCGCAACCTCTACCCCCAGGACGTCGAACGTGCCATCCAGTCCAGGGACAAGGCCTTCGTCGGCGCGGGTGCCGTCTTCGCCGTCGAGACGGACCGCGAGCACCTGGTGGCCGTCCAGGAGGTCCGCCCCGGCAGTGTCTCCACCGACCTGCGCACCGTAGCCTCCGGCGTCCAGAGCTTCATCAGCAAGGAGTTCAGCATCCCCGCCGGCAACATCCTGCTGGTACGCCCGGGAACCGTCCGCAAGACCACCAGCGGCAAGATCCAGCGGACCCTCATGCGCGAGCTCTTCCTTGAGGGAAAGATCACCACGCTGTACGAGGTCCTGGAGCCGGCGGTCCGCGAACTGGTCGCCTCCGCCGGGGCCGACGGGACCGGAGAGGCCGGCCACACCACCGGCCCCGCCGAGTCCCTGGAATCGGTGGTCTGACGTGGACCACCCGCCCTACCGGCTCGCGGAGGAGTTCGACCGCTTCCTCGGCGACCCCGGCGACCCCGGCGAGGTCTTCTCCTACGCCCGCTGCGCGGAACTCGACGACAAGGAGGAGTTCCCCGCCGAGATCTGCGACCGTTTCCAGGAGTGGGGCCTGCCCGACGAGTACGTACCGGCCGAGCACGGCGGCAGACTGCGCGACTACGAGCAGGTGCTCCAGCTCATCCGCACCGTCGCCCGCCGCGATCTGACCTGCGCCATCGGCCACGGCAAGACCTACCTCGGCGGGGTCTGCGTCTGGGTGGCGGGCTCCGCGGAGCAGGGCGCCCGGCTCGGGGCCGACATCATGGCCGGGGTCCCGGTCTCCCTCGGACTCACCGAACGTGCCCACGGCAGCGACCTGCTCGCCGGTGAGGTACGTACCGACGACTGTGTGGCGCGGACCGCCGGCCCGGCAGCGGACACCGCCGGCCACTGGCTGGTCAGCGGCGAGAAGTGGCTCATCAACAACGCCACCCGCGGTGCGGTGCTGTCGCTGCTGACCCGCACCCGCCCGGACGGCGGCCCGCGCGGCTTCAGCGTCCTCCTCGTCGACAAGCGCGAACTCGCCCCGGACACCTACCGCCACCTCCCCAAGATCCCCACCCACGGCATCCGCGGCGCCGACATCTCCGGTATCGCCTTCGACGGCGCCCGGGTGCCGCGCGGCGCCCTTGTCGGTGCCGAGGGCGCGGGCCTGGAGATCGTGCTGAAGGCGCTCCAGCTCACCCGCACCATGTGCGCGGCCCTGTCACTCGGCGCCGGCGACCACGGGCTGCGGCTCGGCCTGGACTTCGCCGAGGAACGCGAACTGTACGGTCGGCGGCTGATCGACCTCCCACAGGCCCGGCACGTGCTGGCCGGCGCCGCCGCCGACGTCCTGCTGCACGAGGCGGTCGCCCTGGTCGCGGCCCGTGCCGTACAGAGCCAGACCGCGGAACTCGGCATCACCTCGGCCGTCACCAAGTACCTGCTGCCCACCGGCACCGACCGGGTCCTCGCCGACCTGACCGGAGTGCTCGGCGCCCGCGCCTTCCTCAAGGACGTCCACGCCGACGGCCGGTTCCAGAAGGTCGAGCGCGACCACCGCATCGTCGGACTCTTCGACGGCAACACCCTGGTCAACCTCAACTCCCTGGTCAACCAGTTCCGTTCTCTGGTACGCGGCTTCCGGCGCGGCACTGGTGACACGGCGGGCGCCGGCACCGCCTACGACCTCGGCGCACCGCTGCCACCACTGGAACCGACGAAGCTGTCGCTGGTCGCCCGGCGCGGCAGCGGAGTCATCGCGGGCCTCACCGCCTCCGTCGAGGAGATCACCCGGCGCGCGCGAGAAAACTCCGCGCTCGTCCCGGTGGCCGAGGCCGCGCGGCGGCTGCTCGACGTCACCACCTCGGTGCACGAAGAGATGGAGACGTACCAGGGCGTGCTCACCCAGGTGCCGCCCGCCGCCTTCGAGGTCGCGCGCCGCTACACCCTGTGCTGGGCGGGAGCGGCCTGCCTCGGCCTGTGGACGCGCAGCACCGACCACCTCCGCGACGACCCCGGCACCGGACCACTCTGGCGCGACGGCTTGTGGCTGCACACCGCACTCGACCGGCTGCTGGTCCGCCTCGGCGAACCGGCGGCGGCCGGCCAGGAGACATACGAAGAACTGCTCGGCACCCTGCGGGCAGCCCGTTCATCGGGTCGGCTGTTCTCGCTGCTGTCGCAGCGGGGCCCCGAGCGGCAGCCCGCGACACCCGGCACGGCCGACGGCGAGCGGACCGTCGAGAGTGGGAGGACGCCATGCTGACCGGCACAGAGCCCCAGGACGCCCAGGCCACCCGCCCGGCGACCCCCGCCGCACGGGACGGTCACGGGGTACCGGGACAGGAGGCGCGGGCCGCCGCACGCGTGGCCGAACTGGACCGACGCCTCGGCGACCCCACCGACGAGAGCAACGAACTGTCCCACGCCCGGCTCATCGAGGCGGACGAGGCGGCCGAACTCTCCGCGGCCGGTGAGCGCGCCCTCGACGAACTGCGGCTCGGCGCCGACTTCGTGCCGCGCGCCGAGGGCGGTCGACTGGAGCGGCTCGACACGCTGGTACGGGTCATGCGGCAGGTGTTCCGCCGCGATGTCGCCCTCGGCCTCGGCTACGGCGTGACCTCCTTCATGGCCGGTGTGAACGTCTGGACCTCCGGGGACGCCGAGCAGCGCGCACGCCTCGCGCGGATCCTCACCGGCGGCGGCAAGGTGTCCGTCGCGTACCACGAACTCGCGCACGGCAATGACTTCGTACGCAACGAGTTCGAGGCCCGCCCCGGGAACGGTGGCGGTTATCTGCTGAACGGTGCCAAGCAGGTCATCAACAACGCCGACCGCGCGGACGCCTGGGTGCTGTTCAGCCGTACCGGCTCCGCACCGGGCAGCCGCAGCCACTCCGTGCTCTTCGTCGAGCGCGACGGGCTCGACACGGACACCTGGCAGGTACTGCCCCGCTACGACGCCGTCGGCGTGCGCGGCTGCCACCTGGCCGGACTCCGCTTCGACGACACACCCGTACCCGCGTCGGCCCTCGTCGGCGAGACCGGCAAGGGAGTCGAAACCGCCCTGCGCGCCTTCCAGATCACCCGGGCCGCGCTCCCCGGCATGGCGGTCGGCACCACCGACACCGCCCTGCGGACCGTCGTAAGCTTCGCCCTGGGCCGACGGCTCTACCGCAAGTCCGTCATGGAGATCCCGCACGCCAAAGCCACCCTGTCCGGGGCCTTCACCGATCTCCTGACCTGCGACAGCCTCTCCCTGGCCGCGACCCGGGCGGTGCATCTGCTGCCCGAACAGACCGGCGTCATCGCCGCCGCCACCAAGTACCTCGTACCGAAGCTCCTCACCGACGCCATGCACGAACTCTCCATCGTGCTCGGCGCCCGCTTCTACATCCGCGACGGTGAGCACGGCATCTTCCAGAAGCACATCCGTGACCTGCCGGTGCTCAGCCTCGGCCACGCGGGCTCCGCGGCCTGCCAGTCCACGATCATTCCCCAGCTGTCCCGGCTCGCCCGGCGCTCGTGGTTCAGCGACGAACCGGCCCCCGCGGACCTCTTCCGGCCACGCGCGGACCTCCCGGACCTCCCTTACGACCGGCTCACGCTGGCGAGCGGACGGGACGGGCTCAGCGCCACGCTGGTCGCGGCCCTGGACGAACCGCCCGGCGCCGCACCAGAGGAGCAGGCCGTCCACGGGCTGACACTTCAGCTGGTGGACGAGTTGCGGCAGGTCCAGGAGGCGAGCCGCGCGCTCGCACCCCAGGACCGTACGGCGCTCGCCCACCCCGCCGCCTTCGCTCTCGCCGACCGGTATGCCGTCCTGCTCGCGGCCGCATCGGCGATCGGTGTCCGGCGGCAGGCGGCCCGCGACGGCGGCGACGCCTTCCTCGCCGACCCCGCCTGGCTCCCCGCC
>NZ_FMDK01000530.1 GCF_900091995.1 Streptomyces sp. MnatMP-M17 | reverse complement strand
CCGGCGGTCTGGACCCCAGCCGGTACTGGCCCGACGCGCAGGCGGCGAGGGCGGCCTGGCACCGGGCCTGCCTGCGCCCGGACCCGGTCGCCGTGGCGCTGGAGCGCCTCGGGTCGGCCTGGGGCACGGACGTCGTCCCGGCGACCATCGGAGGCCGGCCGGTTTTCGGCGGCACCCTGCGGGAGATCAACGCGGGCGCTCTGGTCCACTACGACGACATCAACCGGGAGTTCCCCGACGGCTTGTTCGATCAGCCCGTTCTGGCTCAGCTCGCCCTCAACCTGTGGGTCCAGGTCCCCCCGGCCGGGGGAGCGACGACCGTGTGGCGCCACCGCTGGGCACCGGCCGACGAACAGCACCGCGACTCCTACGGTTACCACCGTCAAACCGTCGAGGCGGATCAGCACATACGGCTCGCACCCGGCCCAGGTGACGCGCTGATCTTCAACTCCTCGCACTTCCACGCTGTCGATCCCAGCTCCGGCGGGCGGCGGATCGCCTTCGCGTGTTTCCTCGCCCTGACTCCCAGCGGCCGGCTCATCGCCTGGTCCTGACACCCTCTGCAAGGGAGCCCTCTGTGCACCACCTCACCTACGGTGACGTCAAAGCCGCCACCGACCGCATCGCCGGGCGTATCCGTCCCGTCTCTCTCGTACCCGTCGACCCCGGGGCAATCCGCACCGCCCACCGGGACCCCCTCGACGACCGGGAGCCCGAGCCCTGCCAGGTGTGGCTGGCCCTCGAATACATGCAGCACACCGGAAGCTTCAAAGCCCGCGGTGCCCAGAACTTCCTCCAGGCCCACCGCGACACAGGCACCCTCCCCGACGCCGGAGTCACCATCGCCTCCGGCGGCAACGCCGGACTGGCCTGCGCCTGGGCCGCTCAGCAGCAGCACGTACAGGCCACCGTGTTCCTGCCCGCCACCGCCCCACCGGTGAAAATCGACAAACTCCGCGGCTATGGTGCCGATGTCCGTCTCACCGGTACTCAGTACGCCGACGCCCTGGCCGCATGCGAGGAGTTCGCCGCACAGACCGGCGCGCTCGCCTCACACGCCTACGACCATCCGCTGATCGCCGCCGGCGCGGGCACCCTCATGGAAGAGATCCACCAGCAGATCCCCGGCCTCGACACCGTCGTCGTCGCCGTCGGCGGCGGCGGGCTGCTCGCCGGCGTGGCCACCGCCGCCCACCACCACGGCGTCCGCGTCGTCGCCGTCGAACCCGACAACTGCCGCGCTCTCAACGCCGCCCTCGAAGCAGGCCACCCCGTCGACGTGCCGGTCGACTCCGTCGCCGCGGACTCCCTCGGCGCACGACAGGCTTCCGCCATGGCCCTGCACGCCGCCCAGCAGGACCTCGTCCACTCCCTCACCGTGCCCGACGGCGAGATCACCCGGGCCCGCCAGATGCTGTGGGACCACCGCCGCATCGCCGTCGAACACGCCGCCGCCACCGCCCTCGCCGCCCTCACCGCCCCCCGCCACACCACCACCGCAGGGACAGCCCAGGCGTATGTGCCCGCCAACGGCGAGAAGGTCGCCGTCGTCCTGTGCGGAGCCAACACCGACCCCAGCGACCTCGTGCAATAGCACAGGCACGAGACGCGCCTGACGAAGGAGACCGGAGATGTTCGCCCACTCGGACCGTATGCCCACCGGCACGCCGCTCCCCGCCGGCACCGTGACGCCACGACCGTGGGGGGTGCGGCGGATGGTCCCCTACCCCCTCACCACCGCCGCGCACGCGCGCACCGACCTCGACCCCACGACACAGACGACCCGGTACTACGGGCTTGACGGCGTGCTCATGCAGGCACCAGCCCACGGAACCAGCTCCGGCACCAACCCGACCACCAACACCGGCCAGCCCAGCGACGGCAGCAGCGCCGGCGGCAACGGCAACGGTGATTCCGACACCGGAAATGACACCGACCAGTGACCGACACCCGACCGGTGATGGTCGTCACCAACCTCGACGACCCCACCGCCGACGTCGTCATCGAAGAACTGCACGGCCGGGGCGTCCCGGTCGTGCGGTTCGACTCCGGGGACTTCCCCGCCTCACTGTCGGTCGAAGCCGAGATCACCGGTGACGGCATCCGCGGAATCCTGACCACCCCCACCCGCACAGCCGGCCTGAACCGGATCCGCTCGCTCTACTACCGGCGGCCGTCCGGATTCACCTTTCCCCACCTCGACCCCCAGGACGCCCGGTTCGCCACCGCCCAGGCCCGCTACGGCCTCGGAGGCATCGTCGCCTCCCTGCCCGGATGCCTCTACGTCAACCATCCCCACCGGATCGGCGACGCCGAGTTCAAGCCTTCCGGCCTCGCCGCCGCGGTCGACGCGGGATTCGCCGTTCCGCCCACCCTCATCACCTCTGACCCCGACCGAGCCCGGACGTTCATCACGCAGCACGGCCCGGCCATCTACAAACCCCTGTCCATACCGCTGTACCGGATCGACGACGTGGCCTGCACCGTGGAAGTCGCAGACGTCACCGCGGACCAGATCGACGGCGGCGTCGCCGGCACCGCGCACCTCTTCCAGAAACGGATTCCCAAAACCGGGGACATACGCGTCACCGTCATCGGCCCCCGCGTCTTCTGCGTCCGAATCGACTCCGGCCTCCTGGACTGGCGCACCGACTACAGCCGCCACACCTACACCGCCGTTGACCCCCCGCCCGGAATCTCCGACGCCCTGCGCCGCTACCTCGAACGGTTCGGCCTCGTCTTCGGCGCGTTCGATTTCGCCGAGGCCGACGACGGCCAGTGGTGGTTCTTGGAGTGCAACCCGTCCGGCCAGTGGTACTGGCTCGAACCCGAAACCGGCCTGCCCATGCGCCAGGCCATGGCTGACCTGCTGGAGAGGACACCATGACCAGTGAAACACACCTGCGCCGGCACCTCGCCGACACGCTGACCGCGAACGGAACCCTGCGCACCCAGCCGTGGAAGAACGCGCTCGAGGCCACCGGCAGGCACGAGTTCCTCCGTGACGGATTCTTCCAGCAGATCGAAGGCGCCGTCCCCTCCGCCTGGACCCCCGTCCTGCCCGACAACCCCCAGTGGCTGCCCGCCTGCTACACCGACACCTCCCTGGTCACCCAGATTGCCGGGACCATCGTGCCCACCGACATCCACGGGCACATCAACCGGCTGCCCACCAGCTCCAGCACCCTGCCCTCCCTGGTCATCCGCATGCTCGAAGACCTCCACGCCGACGACGGCATGCACGTCCTGGAGATCGGCACGGGAACGGGATACTCGACCGCGCTCCTGTCCCATCGGCTTGGCGCTGACCTGGTCACCTCCATCGAATACGACGAAGACGTCGCCACCCGCGCACGAGCCTCCCTCGCCCGCACCGGACAACTGCCCCACCTCGTCGTCGCAGACGGCCTCGACGGCTACAAAGCCAACAGCCCCTACGACCGGATCATCGCCACCTGCGCCGTCCACACCGTCCCGGCCGCATGGATCGAGCAGACCAGGCCCGGCGGCCAGATCCTGACCACCATCGGCGGATGGCTCGGCTCCAGCGAACTCGCCCGCCTCACCGTCACCGACCACGCCACCGCCTCCGGCCCTCTCCTCCCCGGCCACGTCAGTTTCATGTTCGCCCGCCCGCACCAGCCGCCGAAACTCGGCATGCTCCCCGACCTGGACGACGGACACGAACGCGAAACCCGCTACGGCATCGACGTGCTCCACGACTGGACCACACGCTTCATCGCCCAGCTCGCAGCCCCCCGCGCCCAGCACATCACCCTCACCCGCAACGGACGGGACGAGCACATCATCCTCGACGTCGCCGCCGGTACCTGGGCAGCCCTCCACGAACACCATGACGCCCGGACTGTCAGACAGGGCGGACCAGGCACCCTCTGGAACGACATCGAAGAACACCTCGATCAATGGCACACAGCCGGCAGCCCGCCCCTGGACACGTTCACAGTCACCGTCAGCCCGCACAGCCAGAGCATCCACTGGTGACCAAGCCCCCGCCCGTCGCCCGGAACCCGGGCCTCTTCCGGGGCCCGGCACTATGCCAAGCCACGGCCCGGCTCGCGGGCCGTGCGGTTCCCCGGCGGTGCCGATTCGCCTGAGCAACTGATCCAGCCGATCTCGTGATCTGGAGTCCAGGGTGCCGGTAGCGTGAGCCGGTGGACGACGACATCTTGCAGCAGGTAGAGAAGGCCCGATTCCCGTCGCCGTGGGCCGGCAGTATCGCCTGGGCCCAGGCCCTGATCCAGTGGCACTTCATCCTCTTGCCCAACGCCTGGGTCGAGACGGAGGAAGACCTCGGCGCCGGCCAGGACGAGCTGACCTCGGCCGTGACCGCCGTGCTGGCGGCCGCGCTGCACGCGACAGCGATCGAACAGGGCCTGGATGCCCCGGATGGTGGCCGGCTGCTCCAGGTTCCGCTCCAGCCGGTGGCCGAACTCGTCGCCGCCCCGGACCAGGACATCCTGCAACAGGCTGTCCCCGAGGACGACATCATCTGGCCCCAGGCCCGGGACCTTCTGGAGCACCTCCTCACTGCCGAGGACCCGGACGGGCTCGCCGTACAGGATGCAGTGGCTGCGCTGGCGACCCGCGTGATCCGGGCCCATGCAGAGCAAGGCGAGACGGTCGGTGACCGGCTGCGCACCATCCCCGTTCTGCAGCAGGCGGTCGAGCGCCTCACGTTCCTCCCGTATCCGGTGGCCGAGAGCGAGGCAGCGGCCGCGGCGCACTCGGCGGGCGGTCTCTCGGCCGAAGCGCACCGCCGGGTGACCGAATCCCTCAAGGCCCATCACCGGATCCAGCAGATCACCGGGGAGGTACATCCGGCCCTGGGCCGTGAACTGCTGCTGATGCGCGCCGCGTTGCACGACCGGACGGTCCTCGCGTTCGCCGACTACGCCTCGCCCGAGCAGCAGGACAACGCGCATACCACCGCGCAGGCCCTGCGCGAGCAGGACGCGCAAAGCGGCCTGTGGCGTGGAGAGATTCCACCCACCGACAACCGGTGGGACGACGTCCCGCAGCGGTATGTCCGCCAGGAGTACACCGCCTACCTTTCCCACGCCGCGGCCGGGCGGCAGACCCCCGCGCTCGCCGGGCACGTGACATCCGTCCACCTGATCGAGGTCTCCGCCCACCACACCCCGCTGGCGCAGCTCAGGAACCATCCGTGCGGGCAGGGCCGGCACCGGCATGACTACCGTGTCCGGATCGAGGTCCTCGCCCCGGTGGACCTCCTCACCGAGGATGCCTCGGCGCGGCTGCGCACGGCGGCCTCCGCCCTGGAACGCGCGGAAGGGCCGCTGCGCGGCAAGGATTTGGACCGGCTCGGCGGAGGCGTGGAGACCGGAACGGACGAGCGTTGGCTAGCAGGGTGGGTGCACCAGTGGGTGGGCGCTCAGCTCCCCCCGGGCCTGGCGGACCACCTCCTGGTCGAGGTCGAGGCCACCGACCTGGAGGTGGTCCCGGCCGTGCACCTCGGCAAGGCACGGTAGGACGTCGCCTGCCGAGGGGCGGGTCCGCGCATTCACAGTCCGGCGTCTGAGGGGAGCACAGGTGCTCAAGATCAGCCAATTGTTCGGGCCCACCGTTCAAGGGGAAGGCAGTGCCGCGGGCCGGCACTGCCTGTTCGTGCGGGTCTTCGACTGCAATCTGGAATGTACGTTCTGCGACACCGCGTACACGTGGGCGGTCACCGATGAGAAGGCGGCGAAGACCCGCAGTGGGCACCGCTACGACCGGGATGATCCGGCGTACGGCCTGAAACTCATGGAGCCGGACGATGTCCTGTCCGGCCTGCGGAAGCTGTGGGACATCAAGACGCGTCCGACCATCATTGTGGTCTCCGGCGGCGAGCCGATGATGCAGCAGCCGGCCCTCGTCCCCGTGCTGCAGCAACTACGCGACTGGGGCAACGAGGTGCACATCGAGACGGCTGGCACGATCCCGCCGACCGCCTCGTTCGACTCCGTCGTCACGCAGTACAACGTGTCGCCGAAGCTGGCGAACAGCGGGAACCGGCTGTCCAAGCGGTACAAGCCGTCGGTTCTCGCGGCACTACTCGACACGGGCAAGGCGTGGTTCAAGTTCGTCGTCACCGGCGACCACGAGAAGGATCTCGCTGAGGTCGACCGCATCGTCGCGGACGTACCGGTACCGGTGCAGCGCGTGATGGTGATGCCGGAAGGGTCCGACAGTTCCACGAACATCACCACGGCCCAGCAGGTGGTGGACGCCGCCCTGAGCCGGGGGTACGGCCTGTCCTTCCGTACCCATGTCTTCCTGTGGAACGACGACCCCGACCGCTGACGGTGTCACGCCGCTGTGGTGGAAGAAGCGAGGGTGGGACACCAGACCGGCAGCGGGCGAGCGGCACTGCGGTGCTTTCCGATCACCTGTGTCCAGGACCGCTGGCTCCACATCACGCTCTTTATCAATAGGTCCCGCGAAGAATCCCAGGTGAGACGGCTCACGTGGTCTCTGGCATGTTAGGGACGTAGCTGTCGCAGCATGAGGCGCCGGGGACCGACAGGCCGGAGGCCGCCGGTTCGGCGCGGATGACCGCGGACGTGTCCGAGGAGGAGAAGCCGGTGACGCCGCCCGTGCCCGAGTACCTCTCGCCTCTGCGGTGGCAGTGGATTCTGTTCGTCACGCGGCGCCAGGAGGTGCGGTTCCTCTACTGGCCGGCCCAGCATCCGGCCGGGCACCGCCGCATCCGAATGTTCGACCGGGGCGGGTACGACATCGGAACACTGGTCTGGAAGGTCTGCGACGCCTGCCGCGTCGGGAGCATCAACAAGATCTCCATCACCATCGAGCACCAGCGTCAGGACCTCGGCCGCCGCCTCATCCGCCGGGCGCTCGCCGACGGGCCCGGCTATACCTGGCAGACCACTGGACAGTCTCCGGAGGCGAAGCACTTCTTTCCTGCATTGGAGAAGGAGATGGGCACCGCCTTCCCCCAGTACGGCGGGGTGTGCGAGCACCTCGCCCCGTCGCCCGGCCACCGGCCGCTCCCGCCGGGCCGCCATCCCCGGCCGGTGCTGGAGCACGGCATCTGACACCACCGCGTTGATGGCGGTGCTCGGATGTCCGCGGTGCGGTGGGTAGCGCCGCTGCTGGTCGGAGTGCAGGGTCTGGCGGATCTGGCCTACCGTGGAGGCGAATCGCCGTCGCCCACGCGGTGTTCGTCAGGCGGCGACGGCGCCGGTGCGCACCGCGAACTCCCGGCGGCCGGGCAGGCTTCCTGGGGTGTAGAGGAGGTCGGCGGTGAGCGTGCGGATCGCGGGGAGGTGGACTTCTTTCGGTGCGGTGTGCTCGATAGATCGCAGTGCGCTGAAAGTGCGGCGCCCGTCGCCGAGTTGGTGCCACATACGGGCCGTGTCGGTGAGGTAGCGCGCGACTCTTTCGGTGTTCGCCAGCTGTGCGGGTTCGACTCGGCGGGCGTAGGGAACTGCGTCGTCGGGGGTGCCGAGGACGGTGAGGCTGCTGATGCGGTACATCGAGACCTCGGCGGGACTCGTTGAGATCGTGAAGAGAGCCACGGGTTTTCTGCTCCGGTCGAGGGGGGTGCGGCCGGCTGTTTCCTCCGCGCTGGGCCCTGGCCGAGAAGATCGCCCGCGACCTCAACTTCCCGGCCGTGAGATGGAACGGCCCTTCCGGTCCGATGGACGACGGCGTTCGCTGGTCCACAGCCCGACGCCTGCTGCACGACAACACCCTACGGACCGAGGACCGCCTGGCCGGCCTGCTCTTGCTCCTCTACGCCCAGTGGCCCGCAGCGGTCTCCCGCCTGACCATCGACCACATCGAGCAGACCGACGATGCAGTCCGAGTCCGTTTCGGTGCTGTCCCGGTGGAACTGCCGGAACTGGTCGCTGACCTGGCACTCCGCCAGGTCGCGGCCCCGCCGCAGCCACGCGGTCCCCGCCCGGACGGAATCTCCCTGGCTGTTCCCCGGTGGCCAGCCCGGCCGCCCGATCTGAAGTGGCAGCGAGCCGCCGCCGGAGACTTTGGCACCTACGCGGCCGACATCAGCCGACGGCTCGCACGCCAGAACTGACGACAACAGAAAGGGGCATGCAAATGGGCGTTTACGTGTCGGTCAGAGGATGGCTGGAGTGCGACAAGACGCAACTCGCCGTCCTCCAAGAGATCATCTCGTCCCACGCAGACGATCACTACTCCAACGGATGGAGCACACCTCGGCAGCACGTCAACTGGACCCACTACCTCTTCTACGGCGCCGACATCCGCGAGTCGGCCCTCGACTGGCTCCAGAATCAGATCAGAGAGATCGCCCGGATCCCGGCTTCTGACGAGGACGGCGACCGCATCCGGGGCCCGTTCCTTGCCACCCACGAGCTCGACGGGACGACCGAGTGGCAGATCCGCGAAGGCCAGGTCGTCATCTCGCCCGCCGACATCAGGCACCAGAAGCTGGACGGGTAAGCGACCCATTGCCGGGTAGGAGCGGCGGGTCACCCCGCCAGCTCCTACCCGGCAATGCCCTGAGCTTTGGCAGAGTTCGTCCCTTCATTCATCCGTGCTTGCCTAGAGTCGGCAGTCCACCCGAGACCGTTCGGACACTGTGTCCGCGTCGGGAGGATCGTTTGGCCAGCAGCAGTTGGCGGGCGATCGTGCTCCACTGTGCGGCGCCGTCTTGGTTCCCTGCGGCTCTCTGCTCGCGGCCGGCCGCCAGCATGGCGGCTCGGGTCTTCCCGTACAGCGGGTCCGCAATCGAGGACATGGTGCCGCTGATCCGGACCGCGCCCTCCGAACCTCGCTGGCAGAGGACCAGCCGGCGGTCTGTGCCCTCCTGTGTCAGGCGCGCGGCGTACAGACCGGCGCGGCTGCTGCCGAGCGAGATCTTCCCGAGCTGGATAAGCGGTTCTGGGTCACACGGCAGCAGGACTTCCTCGGGGTGAGCGCCGCGTGTGGGAGCCATTGAGACGAGGTCGACGCACTCGCCGTCTCGGCGGACCCACATGCGGAGCGTGGGCCAGGAGAGACCCTGGTCAAGCGCGGGGTGGCGGGGCGTCGTGTTCATGCGCTGCCCTTCCGAAGCCCAGCGAAGAACTCTGCGTCGGCGGCTGATGATCGGGAAGTTCCGAGCCTCAAGGCCATCAGGCCAGCGGGCGGACCATGGTGGCGTAGATCGGGGCGTCGGGGAACGGCTGCTGGCCGCCGATGTCGCGATACCCCCAGGACTCGTACAGGGCCTTGACTTTGGGGTGCTCGGGGTCGACGAGGAGCGTGACGCGCTCTTCGGCGCGGCCGGTGAGGAGTTCTTCGTGGATGCGATGGGCCAGACCCGTTCCGCGCCATGGAGTGCGGACCATGAGCTCGAACAGGGCGAGGGTGCGGTCGCCGGTCTCGCGGAGCTCGTCCTCGGGGAGCGGCTGGAGCATGTTGACCCACCAGCCGGTCTTCTGGGGCAGGGCGGAGGCGTAGGCGTATCCGGCAGCTTCGCCACCGTCGTAGGCGACGACGGCTTCCCAGCTGGGACGTGAGGCGTGGCCGGCCAGGCGCTCGACGAACCGCTCGACGGAGAAGAAGGCGTCTCGCTCGATGTCCGCGGCGTAGACCTCGGCGTACAGGGCGACGAGGGTGGGGCGGATCTGCTCGAGCTGGTCGATGCCGTAGCGGTGCAGCTTGATGGTGCCGGTCTCGGTCACGTGGTCTCCGATTCGGGTCAGGCCGTGCGGGCGAGGGTGTTCCAGGTGCGGGGTGGTCTGCGCGCCGGGGGCGCGCTGGTTGAGGTTGGCGGTGAACCCGCCGAGCAGATGGGAGACGCGGCCGACGCCGGCCCCGGGCTCGGGCAGGACGCGCTCGGTCGCGCACGCCATCTCCAGCTCACCTTGCTGGAGTTGGGAGAGGGCGGTCTGCGCGGTGTAGTAGGCGCGGTTGCGGTGCTGGTCGGGACGCAGGTCGGGCCGGTAACCGGCCCGACCTTGGCCGACGGCCCGCACGGCGAGCGCCTGATCGTACACGCGGACGATCTCGTTCCCGACGTATGAGGACCGCGGCCCCCAGAGCGCGGGAAGCGCCGCGATACCGCCAGACCCCATCACCAAGGGCCCTCCGTGCAGCTGGTCTTCAGACACGCGACGCCGGGCCTTGACCCTTCGTCGTGGAGGTCGACGGCGCGAGCGGCCAGGCTTACGGGTGGTCGTGCCTGGGCGGTGACCTGTCCCAGCTTGTCATTCGCGATCTGGATTTCACGCCTGCCGTCGCAGCGAATGTGCTGCCGGAGGGCCGTCCTCGCAATACTTGCGAGGACGTGGATTGCCCCGTGTGTCCGCCGGATTTCGTGGCGGAGTACGCTGCTCGACTTCGGGGCGTTATCGCGGAGCACGGGTTTGCCGTCCGGGCAGTTCGTGCAGATGAGAGTTCTGCCGCCTATTGTTGCACGGTTGGTCTGCATGAATCTCTGGGGCATGAGTTCGTGATGGCCGGCCTGGACATCAGGGCGATGCAGGGCGTGATCCACTCCGTCATCGAGCGGTTCGCCGGATCGTCTCGTCTTCCGCGCTGGTCGGTCGTCAGCGCAGGTAGTTCTGCTGCCACTCCAATGACGGCATGGACAGTGCTGCCTCAGCGAGGGCCTTGGCCGACGGTGTTTTGAGGCTGGCCAGGCTGGTGTCGATCCAGTTCTGGGTGAGGCTGTAGCCCTGCTCGCGGTATTCCACGGCCTGTACCAGGCATTCGAGTTTGTCCGCGTCGTGGGCGACGACCGCTTCCGGGGTGGTGGCCGCTTCGTATTCATCGACGGCGCTCTGCACGCCCTCGCGTACGGCTGGATCCGCGTTGGACACCTGGTCGGCTGTGACTTCGCTGTTGGAAGCGGCGCGCAGGTAGCGGCGGCCGATGTGCGGGATGTCACCGATGCGGGTCTCCTGGCTGTCGTGAAACAGGCACAGCAGCGCGACCTGGGCGGGGTTGACCTTCTCCATCATGGCCAGGACAGCGCCGATCACCCCGACGCGGAAGGAATGCTCGGCCACTGATTCGGGGTGCTTGTTGCCGGTGAACCACCAGCCGGTACGGGCGGAGCGCTTGAGGACGCCCATCTCGAAGATGAAGCCCGCGGTGCCCTTGCTGGTGTCGTCCGACATGCCATGCCTCCGGTCTCTCAGGTGCAGTTCTCGCTCAGAACGTAATGGACTCTGCCCAGTTCGCGGCGTGATCGTGCCGAAAGATCCGCGCAGTCCAGCAGATGCTCCGTCCGTACGCGCAGGGGAGCGGCGAGCGGTCCGGCCGCCTGAGGCAGCCAGGGGTTCACCGCCAGCAGCGAGAACAGTGAGTGTGCGTACAGGTCGACGAACCCGGGCGCGTCGACCAGGCCCTGCGCGAGCCCGCGCAGCAGGGTGAGCGCGTCCCAGCCCGACAGGTCCCGATCACGCATGAACCTGTCGTCGCTCTGCGGCATGGTCATCGCGCCCAGCCACAGCGCCCAGTAGTTCAGGTTCGCGGCTTCGGCGGTGTCGTCGTCGGCCAGGGCGTGGTCGATGAAGTCGAGCAGCGGCTGCGGGTCACCGAGCCGGGCGAGTGCCGTCGCGGTGGAGCGGGCGGCGGCCCACTGCGGGGACCAGCCCCGGCGGGCGAGCACGTCACGGCGGCCGTGGAGGGTGTGGGCGGTCCACGCGGCCGCGTCCTGGCCCCGGTCGTAGGAGGCGAGGTACAGCGCCTGGCGGTGCAGCAGCACCCCGTCCTCGCCCTGGCGGGCAGCGTGTTCGGTCACGGCACGCAGGTGGTCGAAGAACACCGTCCGGTCAGCTGCGGGCAGCTGCGGGGCGACGGTGGCCGGCCCGCGCCGTGGCCTCGCCAAGCGCCCGGCGAGCGCCGGCGGCGTTGTTCCGTTCACCGCCCAGGCCAGTACGTGCGCGGTCTCGCGGGTATGTACCCACCTGGCCAGCGGGTGCGGGGCATCCACGTTGGCGAGTCCGGCCGCGATGATGCGGTCCGCGTCCATCGCCGCGTCCAGCCACCGCACCAGCGTCCTGTCCGCGCCGAGCACGGGCAGGCGCCGACGCAGCTCCAGCAAGGCCCCGGCCCGCATGTTCGCCAGCGGCCGACGCCCGGACTCCCAGCCCTGCAGCGTGTCGACGTCCACACCCAGCGCCTCGGCCATGACGACCTGCGTGCGGCCGCTGCTCTCACGCGTCAGACGCAGCACGAAACCGCTCACCGCTCCTGCTGTCGTTCGTCGTGGCCTGCCCATACCGGCCTGCTCCCCGGTCGCCCAGCGCACCGAAACCCGTACTCACAGTCAGTCCTACCGCATCCGCCCCCGCCGTACGGTCGGAATGCGGTCAGCGCCCCCAGAAGAACGGCGCCCCCAGGCCCTTCCGCACGCGACCACGCCTACAGCAACGGCACGGCGCTGGGGCCACGTCCCCTACAGGCTTTCCGCGCCGGGCTGTTCGTGCTCAATACAACCGATTACGGAGGCAAGATGACCGACCTCGGACTACCCACCGTTCCCAAGCAGACGCACACGGAACTCGGCGGAGACATCGGGTACGCGTTGACCGGCCAGCACTTCACGATCGGTGAAGGCGTGGACGTCGCGTCGGTCGCCGCGACGCTCGCCCATCCGCTGTCGGTGATCGTTCAGGTCACCAAGCGGTGTGACATGGACTGCGGCTTCTGCAGCGAGACCATGCAGAAGCCTGACCCGACGCTGCGGCAACTCGCAACGATGGAGGAGAACCTGCGGGGGGTCATCCGGGTCTTCCTCAGTGGGGGCGAACCGCTGCTCCGCCGGGACTTCATCGACATCGTGGACATGTACAGCGAGCATCACATCGTCGCCGTGCCCACGAACGCCACCCACGGCCTCCAGCACGCCAAGGGCATGGCAGGGAAGGTCGCCTACGCCAACATCGGACTCGAAGGCCCCCGCGCCACGGTGCTGCGGGTACGCGGTGACTACGACAAGGAGATGAAGGGAGTCCGTGCCTTCCAGGAGGCGGGCATCCCGCTCGCCTTGTCCTCGGTGGTGTACCGGTCCACGCTGTCCGCGCTGCCGTTCACCATCCAGATCGCCGACGTGCTCGACGCGACGAAGGTGAAGTTCATCCTGCCCCTGCGCAAGGGCAACGCCCTCAAGCTGCCCGAGCACGAGTTCATCAGCCAGACGGAGGCGGAGGACGCGTTCACCCGCCTCAAGGAGGCGCGGGCCGAACATATGTGGGCCCCCGCCCTGCGCCTGACGACGTGGACTCCCCAGAACGAGGGACACATGATTGTCATCGAGCCGGACGGTTTCGCCCAGGCGTGGCCCGTCTACGATGCCCCGGACTTGTGGGAGCCGCTGGGCAACGTGCTCCAAGAGCCGATCTCGGCGATCTGGGAGCGCTACCGCTTCAAGGAGAACCACGTCTCCAAATACGTCGGCCGGTCGATCCACGCGGTTCCGCGGGCGGCGTGACGTGCGGCAACTGACGAATCTCGGGTGGGCGGACACCCCGTTCGGGCCGAGTACGAGGCCCGTGCAGAGGACGACGCTCTATCTCGGCGCGATGGCCATGCTGTGGGGCGACGACGGCGGTGACCCCGTCATCATGGGCGCCTCACTGGTGGTACTGCCGGTGCACCGCACCCGGTCGCGCCCCGTCAGCGTCGGCCTGGTGAACTTCGGGTACCGGGTGATGCTGCCCGAGGAACCCGGCGACAACGAGCAGATCCTGACGGAGATCGACAACATCCTCGTTCAAGGCCGGCGCGACGCCCAGGTGATCGCCTGGCACGGCGGGGGTGACGACCTGCACGTCCTGCGACAGCTCCCCCGCCCCGAGGGAGCGGCGCGTGCGGCGGGTGTCAACTCTGTGGCCGAGGCCTGGACGGACCGGTCCGTCCGTGCGCGCGGCATCGTCCGCTTCATCGACACCGCCCACGACCTGGAACCATTCGGGCTCATCAGCCACACCGCCAAGGAGCACGGCCTGGTGGCTTTACCGGAATTCGCCGGGGGCCGCGAGCAGGCCGCCGCGCAAGCAGCGTGCGAGGAACTGCTGCTGGGCGGACTGGAGGACGGGACCGCCGAGTCGATGGCCGCAAGCGTGCTGTGCTCCGCATTCACGACGGCGCTGCTCGGCGGCAAGGCGGCCGAACGCCTGCACTGGGACGGCGAGTTGATCATCCGTGACGCCGTGGCCGCGGTCGCCTGGGACATAGCGCCGTCCGTCTTCAACCGCACTCCGGAAGCCAGCAGCCGGTAGCGTCCTACGGGGCCGTGCGCACCGGGCGCACGGCCCCGTCCTACGGCAGGAAACACCCCACCGTGATCATCAAGAGCACTCTGCCCAGCACTCGCTCCCCGCAGCCCCCACCGCTGCGCCCGGGAGCCGTACGGATCGCGTCCATCGACGT
>NZ_FMDK01000715.1 GCF_900091995.1 Streptomyces sp. MnatMP-M17 | reverse complement strand
GCGGCGCGACCCGCGGGCCGCGCCTGTCGTGCGGAGGGCGTGGGTGGCGTGGGTACGGAGCCGGGCGGGCCCGGGGCGCTGTCCGTACAGCCGGTGGCGAGGGCGCCCGTGACGGCCGCGCCGGCTGCTGCGCGCAGTGCTCTGCGACGGTCGATCGGGATCACGCACCCATTTAAGGCGCGTACCGGCTAAAAAGTGATGATTAACCCGATGGAGGGCCAGGGCTCGTACCGGCACTGATACCGACGGGTGAGGACGACGGGCGAGGGCCACCAGGTGGCGGCGACCGGCGAGGGCTCAGGGAGTCTGCCGGTCGGCGACCCGCATCTCGAACCAGGTGGTCTTACCGCGCGGCAGCAGATCCACGCCCCACCGGTCGGAGAGCCGGTCCACCAGGAAGAGCCCGCGCCCGCTGGTGTCCATCTCATGCACCGGCATCAGACAGGGCAGTCCCCGGGAGGGATCACGGACCTCGATCCTGATCCAGCCACGGCGACGCAGCATCCGTAATCCGAAGACGCGCGCACCGGTGTGGCGTACGGCGTTGCCGACGAGCTCCGAGACGAGCAGGACGGCGTACTCGGCGGTCTGCGGCGAGAGCGCCCACTGACGCAGGACCACACTGTGGGTGATCCTGCGGGCGGCCGAGGCGGATTCCGGGCGGGAGGGCAGACGGACTTCCGCCTCCGTCGGATTTCCGAACAACTCCAGCGCCTTGAGCGCCTGTTCGTCTTCGACGGACGGTATCCACCGCGCTGCGGTCACGCTGCCGCGCTGCCGCGGCTGCTCCACACCCTCCAGGCCCGCCATGCCCCCATCATGGCCGCCCAGAGCCCGCTCCGGGGCCTTTCCAAGGGATTGGACCCCCCGGAATGAATCATTCCGGGGGGCGTGAACGGCATATGCCAAGGGCAGAGCTTGACCGCTTGAGCCCCTTCTGACCTGCGATGACACCCAGCGATTCAATGATCGCCCGGAGTGATCACAGCATTTCCCTTAAGGCTCCCTTAAGTCTGTGCTAAGGCGTGCGTGGAGTTGACGTCGTGGCTCTCCGTGTCCAACCAAGGCCCTTTCAGAGGAACTTGGCCTTGCCCGGACCGTCCTCCACGAAGGACCGCATGCCGCGCTCGCGGTCCTCCGTGGCGAACAGCCCGGCGAACCAGTTCCGTTCGATGGCGAGGCCGGTCTCCAGATCCGTCTCCAGGCCCGCGTCCACCGACTCCTTCGCCGCCCGCAGCGCGAGCGCGGGCCCCTGGGCGAGCTTCGCGGCCCAGGCCGCCGCCTGCTCGTACACCTCCGCCGCCGGGACCACGCGGTCGACCAGACCGATCGCCAGCGCCTCCTCGGCCTTCACCTGACGGCCCGTGAAGATGAGGTCCTTGGCGCGGGAGGGACCGACCAGCCGGGCCAGCCGCTGGGTGCCGCCGGCGCCCGGGATCAGCCCGAGCAGAATCTCGGGCTGGCCCAGCCTGGCGTCGTCCGCGGCGATCCGGAAGTCGGCGCAGAGGGCCAGCTCGCAGCCGCCGCCCAGCGCGTAGCCGGTGACCGCGGCGACGACGGGCTTGGGGATACGGGCCACCGCCGTGAACGACTCCTGGAGCGCCCGGGAGCGCCCGACCATCGCCGCGTGGTCCATGTCCCGCATCTCTTTGATGTCGGCGCCGGCCGCGAAGACCTTCTCGCCGCCGTACAGAATCACCGCGCGGACGTCCTCGCGCCGGCCCGCCTCCTCGGCCAGCTCGCGCAGCCGGTCCTGGATGGCGGTGTTGAGCGCGTTCATCGGTGGGCGGTCGAGCCGGATGGTGCCGACGCCGCCGGAGACTTCGAGGTTCACGAATGCCATACAAGGCAGGTTAACCGGCGCTAACGACAACGGACCCGATGCACTTGGTCACAGTGCATCGGGTCCGCCACCACTGCTACTCCGCGGGTGTTACGCGATCCACTCCGACCAGGACATGTTCCAGCCGTTCAGACCGTTGTCCGGGGCTATCTGCTTGTCCTTCGAGTTCTTGACGACGACCACGTCACCGATGATCGAGGAGTTGTAGAACCACGCGGACGGCGTCCCGTTGTTCCCGCCGCCGCGGATGTCCCGCAGTCCCACACAGCCGTGGCTGACGTTCGCCGAGCCGAAGGTGCCCGAGGACGCCCAGTAGTTGCCGTGGACGAAGGTGCCCGAGGTGGACAGGCGCATCGCGTGCGGCACGTCCTTGATGTCGTACTCGCCGCCGAAGCCGACCGTCGCGCCGTTCATCCTGGTCACCTCGTACTTCTCGCTGATGACCATCTGACCGTTGTACGTGGTGGTCGCCGGCGCGCCCGCGGTGATCGGGATGTTCTTGATCTGCTTGCCGTCCCTTACGACCTTCATCGTCTTGGCGCTCGCGTCGACGGTGGAGACCTGGCTGCGGCCGATGGTGAACGACACGGACTTGGCCTGCTTGCCGTACACGCCCGGACGGCCCTCGACACCGTCCAGATTGAGCTTCACGGTCACCTTCGTGCCCGCGGCCCAGTACTTCTCGGGACGGAAGTCCAGCCGGTCGTTGCCGAACCAGTGGCCCTCGACCGGTACGGCCGGATCGGCCGTCACCGTGATGGCCCGCTCGACAGCCTCGGGATCGGTGATGCCCCGGCTGAAGTTGATGGAGACCGGCATGCCGACGCCGACCGTCGAGCCGTCCTCCGGCGTGTAGGTGCCGATGAAGGTGTTCTTCGGGACGAGCGTCGTGAACGTGATGTCCTTGGCGGACTCCCGGCCGTCGGCGTCCTCGGCGATCGCGTGCACCTTGTACTTGGTGGCGCCGGCGAGATGCTGGAGCGGCTCCCAAGCGGCGCCGCCCTCGGCCAGCTTTCCCTCGACCGGATTGCCCTTGTCGTCCTGGACGGTGACGGTGGTCAGCCTGCCCTTGGCCGCGGAGACCTTGAGGGCGCCGGTGGTCGCGACGCCCTTCGCGTTGTCCTTCGGCAGGATCGTCACCACCGCGACGGACGCGGCGTTCTCGACCTTCGTCGCGTCCTTGCCGCGGTTCTTGTCACCGTCGTCCTTGCCCGAGCCGCCGCCTCCACCGCCGCACGCGGTGAGGACCAGAAGGAGCGCCCCCAGCATCAGGGCCAGCGGCCCCGTTCCCCGATGTCCTCGCCGCTGTCCCGATATCGGCAGCCCGTTCACTCTGGTCGTCTCCCCTCGCACGGCCTGGCCCCGCCACGGCCCGCACTCCCACGCGCTGATGTGCACGCGCACGGCGCTAGATAATCACACCGCGTGCGTCGCGTTGAGTACGCGAATGTCACCGTTGTGTCCCAACAAGTCCGGGACGGCGCAGGTCATACGGGTTGTACGGGGCGGGGCACAGACATCGTCGTACGCAGAGAACGCAAAGGACACTGCGGACGCGGAGGACACAGAAAACTCAGAAGACGCTGAGTACGACGAGTACAACGAGAACGCAGATTCGACGAGGGTTCAGCGCGACTCAACCAGGGCCGGGACAGCGGTCAGTGGACGGCCGAGCCCTCCTTCCACCGCTGCCAGGACAGATTCCAGCCGCCGAGGCCGTTGTCCGGAGCGACCGTGCGGTCATGCGAGTTGACCACCTCCACCACATCGCCGATCAGCGTCTGGTAGAAGAACCAGCCCGCGGGAGTGTCGGGCGCGCCGCCTCTGACGTCCCGCAGTCCGACACAGCCGTGGCTGACGTTCTCGGCGCCGAAAGTCTCCTCGGACGCCCAGTAGTTGCCGTGCAGAAACGTCCCGGACGTGGTCAGCCGCAGCGCGTGCGGCACATCCTCGATGTCGTACTCGCCGCCGAACCCGACCGTCTCGCCGTTCATACGTGTGACGTCGTACAGCTCGGTCACCACCATCTTCCCGTTGTACGTGGGATTCTTGGGCGCGCCCGCGGTGATCGGCAGAGTCGAGAGCAGCATGCCGTCACGCCGTACCTCCATGGTGTGTTTTCTGGCGTCGACCCGGGAGATCTGGGACCGCGCGACCCGGAACCCGACGTGCTTGTTCTGAATGCCGAAGACTCCGGGCGCCGCCTGGACGTCCCGCAGCCCGATACGGATCGCCACCTCGGTGCCCGGCTTCCAGTACGTACGGGGCCGGAAGTCGAGGCGCTGGTCACCGAACCAGTGGCCCGACACCTCGACCGGCGGATCCGAGGTGACCTCGATGGCGCGCTCGACGGCGGCGCGGTTGCGGATCTTCCGGTTGAAGTCGAAGGAAATGATCATTCCGGTGCCGACGGTGGCCCGGTTCTCGGGCGAGAAGTAGCCGGTGAACTGATCGGTGGGAACGGCCGTGGTGAAGGTGGTGTGCCGGGCCGAGCGCCGGCCCCGGCCGTCCACCGCCACCGCGTCGATGCTGTACTTGGCGGCTAGGGCGATCCGCGCCCGGCCCGCCGGTGTCCAGACGCGGCCGTCCTTGGAGATACGTCCCGGCACCGCGGTCGGGCTCGCGTCCTCGATCTGGACGACCCGCACGCGCTCCAGCCGGCCGTCGGCCACGCTCACCTCGATCTTCTCCGCCGCGCCGATGTTTTTGGCGCCGTCCTTGGGAGTGATCCGGATGGTGTCTCCCGGTGGCCGTGGCTTGGCGTCGTTGACCGGTGGCCGCTGACCGGTGCATCCCGTCAGTCCGGCCAGCAGTCCTGTCCATGCCAGGGCGACGACCATGCCGTTCCCTGCCCGTTTTGCCCGCTCCAATACATGTCTCACGATCCGCCCAACGACCACCACCCTCCGGGGGAAACGTGAGTGCGGGCCCTGTTGCGGGCAGAACAGGTGGGAGACCACGCGAAGAGAGCCGCGGCCGGGACGCCGCGGCACCGATCCGCGGGGCCGGGAGCCGCGGGAGGCCGGACAGGTGGCGAGCGCAGCCGAGCACACACCACGGGCGGCGGACCGGACCGGAGCCCTCCCTCCGTACGGCGCCAACGGCCGGCGCCCAGGGCGAGCGG
>NZ_FMDK01000635.1 GCF_900091995.1 Streptomyces sp. MnatMP-M17 | reverse complement strand
TCCCGCCCGCCCGGGCGGCCCGCCGCTGGAGCTGGCTCGGCGGGCCCGTGCTCGGGATCACCACCGTCCTCTACACCATCCCGTCGCTCGCGATGTTCTCCCTGCTGCTGCCGCTGTACGGGCTGTCGGCCTCGCTCGTCGTCGCCGGGCTGGTGCTGTACTCGCTGACGCTGCTCGTACGGAACATCCTCGCCGGACTGCGCGCCGTCCCCGAGGAGACCCGGCAGGCCGCCCGCGGTCTGGGATACGGGCCGCTGCGGCTGCTGCTCGCCGTCGAGGTGCCGCTCGCCCTGCCCGCCGCCATGGCCGGGCTGCGGATCGCCACCGTCTCGGCCGTCTCGCTCGTCACCGTCGGAGCGATCGTGGGCCACGGCGGGCTCGGCAATCTCATCTACGCCGGGATGAACACCTTCTTCAAGGCACAGGTGCTCACCGCCTCCGTCCTCTGTGTGCTCATCGCCGTCCTCGCCGATCTGCTGCTGCTCGGACTCCAGCGGCTGCTCACTCCCTGGACGAGGGCGGCGCGCGCGTGAACACACTCTCCGCCGCCTGGTCCTGGCTCACCAGCGCCACGCACTGGTCGGGCCCCGACGGCATCTGGCACCGGCTCGGCGAACATCTCTTCCTCACCGTCGTCTGTCTCGCCCTCAGCTGCGCCGTCGCGCTGCCCGTCGCCCTGGTGCTGGGCCATCTCGGCAAGGGCGGCGCGCTCGCGGTCAATGTCTCCAACGCCGGCCGGGCCGTGCCCACCTTCGCCGTCCTCGTACTGCTGCTGCTCACCCCGATCGGTACGTACGGAGACTGGCCGACGATCATCGCGCTGGTCCTGTTCGCGATCCCGCCGCTGCTCACCAACGCCTACGTAGGGATGCGAGGCGTCGACCGCGATGTCGTACAGGCCGCGCGTGGCATGGGAATGACCGGGAGTCAGCTCCTGCGGCGCGTCGAGGTGCCGCTCGCGCTGCCGCTGATCCTCACCGGTGTACAGATCGCCGCCGTACAGCTCGTGGCGACCGCCACGCTGGCGGCCCTGGTGGGCGGCGGCGGGCTCGGCCGGATCATCACCGCCGGCTTCAACCTCGCCGACACGGCGCAGGTGGTCGCGGGCGCGGTTCTCGTGGCCGTGTTCGCGCTGCTGGTGGAGGCGGTGTTCGAGACGATGCGGCGGCTGGGCCCGCGATGGGCCAGGGACGGCGCCGGATGAGAGGCTTCCGGATCCGTGTCGCCGTCGCCTCCCTCCTGCTGCTGGCCGTCACCACCTGCACCACGGGCCCGTCCCTGGAGCACCGTGGCGAGATCACCGCGCCGCCCGGCGACAGCAGACATCTGACCATCGGTTCCGCCGGCTTCACTGAGAGCGATCTGCTCGCCCAGATGTACGCGCTCCTGCTGAACCGCGCGGGCTACCACACCCGGATCCTCTCCGTCACCAACCGCGAGATCTATGAACCGGCCCTGGAGAGCGGCCAGATCGATGTCGTACCGGAGTACGCGGCGACCTTCGCGGACTGGCTGAACGCCAGGGCCCATGGCGCCGGCGCCAAGCCCGTCGGCTCGCCCGATCTCGCCGCGACCATGCGGGCGCTGCGCGCGCTGGCCGCTCCGCGCGGGCTCACCGTGCTCGATCCGGGCCGGGCCGTCGACCAGAACGCCTTCGCCGTCGCCGCCTCCTTCGCCGCGAAGCACCGGCTGCGCACACTGAGCGATCTGGGCGCGTCCGGGCTGCCCGTCAGACTGGCCGCGGGCGACGAATGCGTGGAGCGGCCGTACTGCGAGCCCGGGCTGCGGAAGACGTACGGCATCAACATCACCGGTATCGATCCCAAGGGCGTGGGCACGACACCGGCCAAGAAGGCCGTCCAGGACGGCCAGGACCAGATGGTGCTGACCACGACCACCGACGCCACGCTCGGCCAGTTCGGTCTGGTGATCCTTGAGGACGACAGGCATCTCCAGAACGCCGACTACATCGTCCCGGTCGTCAACCGCTCCCGGGCCGGTGCCACCGGTGCGACCGGCGCACTGTCCAAGCTGAACACCGTACTGACGACCAAGGACCTGGCGTCGATGAACGAGCAGGTGGACAGCTGGCGCCGACTGCCGGAGGACGTTGCCACGGCGTATCTCAAGTCCAAGGGCCTGATCGCCTCGGGCTGACCGGACTGATGCGACTTACGCGTCCGACACCGAGTCGAAGTCCACCTCGCTGCGTCCGATGCCCTGGGCGTCCGCGTCCACCGACCGGCGCAGGGCCTCATGGAGCTTCGCCGGAGTCAGTACGCCGAGGAAGCGCGGGCCGTCGAGGACCGCCACCCATCCCGCGTCGTGCTGGAGCATCTCGCTGAACGCCTGCTTCAACGGGGAGCCGAGCGGCACCCAGGCCTCCATACGGCGGGCCAGATCGCCGACGGAACCGCGCTCACCGGCCTCGGCCAGCGCGTCCGCGGAGACCCAGCCGTGGAGTTCGCCGCCCGTGCCCAGGACCACGGCCCAGCGGGCGCCCTGTCCGCGCATCCGGGCCGCCGCGTCCCGGGCCGGCTCATCGGTCCTGGCCACCGGAGGCTCCTCCAGATCGGCCGGTTCGACGGCGGTGACCGACAGCCGCTTCAGCCCGCGGTCCGCGCCGACGAAGCGGGCCACATACGCGGTGGCGGGAGCGCCGAGGACCGCGGCCGGCGTGTCGTACTGCTCGACGCGCCCTTCTCCGTACACCGCGATACGGTCGCCCATCCGTACCGCCTCCTCGATGTCGTGCGTCACCAGCAGCACGGTCTTGCGCATCGTCGCCTGGAGCCTCAGGAACTCGTTCTGGAGCCGCTCGCGCGCCACCGGATCCACCGCGCCGAACGGCTCGTCCATCAGCAGCACCGGAGGATCGGCGGCCAGGGCCCGTGCCACTCCCACGCGCTGTCGCTGCCCGCCCGACAGCTGCGCCGGATAGCGCGGACCGTAGATCTTGGGATCGAGCCCGACCAGTTCGAGCAGCTCGGCGGCCCGTGCGCGGGCCTTCACCCGCTTCCAGCCGATCAGGGCGGGCACGGTCGCGGTGTTGTCGAGGACCGTCCGGTGCGGGAACAGCCCGACCTGCTGGATGACATAACCGATACGGCGGCGCAGGGCGACCGGATCGACGCCCGCGACATCCCGGCCCTCGACCAGGACACGGCCCGAGGTCGGCTCGATCAGCCGGTTCACCATCATCATCGTGGTCGTCTTGCCGCATCCCGAGGGCCCCACCAGAGTCACCAGCTCGCCCTCGGCCACCTCGAAGGAGAGATCCCGTACCGCGGCCGTCCCGTCCGGATAGACCTTGGTGACCTGCTCGAACCGGATCATGTCCTCACGCTAGGAGCGGGCGCGTCCCGGCGCACACGGACCGGGACTGTCCGAGTCGGGTGCGTCAGGGCCGTGCGCCCGCTCCGGGAGGCGTGGCAGGGCCTGTACGCGAGGGTTCGTACGCGAGCGCCAGTGGGCCGGTGTGCTGAACTGTCCGCCGTGACCGTCCCCGGCAGGGACGAGCGAGAACAGGAGCACCCGTGACCAGCTACCGTCAGCCCGGCGTCGTCCTCACCGACCATCACTTCTCGGTCCCGCTGGACCACGGTGATCCGTCGGGCGAGCGGATCGAACTCTTCGCGCGTGAGGTCGTGGCGAGTGCCAAGGCGGACGCGGACCTGCCCTGGCTGGTGTATCTGGAGGGCGGTCCCGGCTTCGGCGTCCGCCGCTTCATCGGACGGCAGGCCTGGCTCGGCCGCGCCCTCCAGGAGTTCCGGGTGCTCCTCCTCGACCAGCGCGGCACGGGCCTGTCCACGCCGGCCAACCGGCAGAGCCTGCCGCTGCGCGGCGGTCCGCGTGAGCAGGCCGACTATCTCGCCCACTTCCGCGCCGACTCGATCGTGCGCGACTGCGAGACCATCCGGCCCGGACTGACCGGCGGCGCGCCCTGGACCCTGCTGGGCCAGAGCTTCGGCGGCTTCTGCGCCACGCACTATCTCTCCACCGCGCCGGAGGGCCTGCGTACCGTACTGATCACCGGTGGACTGCCCTCCCTGGACGCCACCGCCGACGAGGTCTACCGCGCCGCCTACCCGCGGATCGCGCGCAAGGTGGAGGCCCACTACGCCCGCTATCCGCAGGACATCGGCAGGGCGCGCCGGATCGCGGAGCATGTCGCCGAGTACCGGCCCGTACTCCCGAGCGGTTACGTCCTGACGCCCGAGGCCTTCCAGTCCCTCGGCATCCTGCTCGGCAGCGGTGACGGCAGCCATCAGCTCCACTATCTGCTGGAGAACGCCTTCGTCGCCGCGCCCGGCGGCCCGGTGCTCTCCGACGCGTTCCAGGAGGGCGTGGCGGCGGCCCTCTCGTACGCCGGACATCCGCTGTACGCCGTGCTCCATGAGGTGATCTACGCCCGGGGCGGCCGGCCCACCGACTGGGCGGCCGAGCGCGTGCGCGCCGAGTTCACCCGCTTCGACGCGGCCAAGGCCCTCGCGGGCGAAGGCCCGTTGTACTTCACGGGCGAGAGCATCCACCCGTGGCACTTCGAGTCGGATCCGGCGCTGCGCCCGCTGCGCGAGACCGCCGAACTGCTCGCCGCCCGCGGCGACTGGCCCGCGCTGTACGACACCGGCCGGCTCGCCGCCAACGAGGTGCCGGTCGCCGCCGTCGTCTACCACGACGACATGTATGTCGACACCGAGCACTCCCTGCGCACCGCGCGGGCGATCCGCGGGCTGCGGACCTGGGTGACGGACGAGTACGAGCATGACGGAGTACGCGCGGGCGCGCCGCGTGTGCTGGACCGGCTGCTGGCGCTCGCGCGAGGTGAGGACTGAGTTCCTCCGCCTGCTGTGCTCTCCGCCCGCTCTGCTCCGGGCCGCCGGGCGGCCCGCCCCGCATCCGCCGGACTTCGCCGAGCGGATGCGGGGAGGCGGGGGGAGAATGGCCCCCAGGGGACTGGTCTCGCGCTGCGCGCGATGACGGGAGGTGGTGGACATGCTGCTGCCGGACAGACATCTGGTCGCTGATCTGCTGGCCCGTTACCGGGCCTGGGAACGGCTCGTCCTCGCCGATCCGCTCGACGAGACCACCCGGGGGCGGTTCGAGGACGTCGCGTACACCTTGTGCGTACTCATGGGACAGCGCACCGCGCGTGAGGCGATCTGGCACGCCGAGACGTATCTGCGCAGGACCCGGCCGGTTCCGATCTTCCCGGACGGAACGGAGCCCGTCGGCCCGGGAGTTCACGAGATCAGCGCGGAGTGACCGCGACCGCGCGCGGCCGACCGGTGTACGGCGGGCCGGCGCGGCGATCAGGTACGGCTGTTCCCACGGTGGCAAGCGACCGCTTAGTATGCGGTCGAGTGCGGTACCGCCCATCGTGTGGAGGCCCTGAATGCAAGCATGGCGAGTACACCGGAACGGAGAGCCGGGCGATGTGATGCGGCTCGAAGAGATGGAACGTCCCGAGCCCGCCGACGGCCAGGTGCTGCTGCGCGTCCGGGCCGCGAACATCAACTTCCCGGACGTATTGCTCTGCCGCGGCCAGTACCAGGTACGGCCGCCGCTGCCCTTCACGCCGGGCGTGGAGATCTGCGGGGAGACCGAGGACGGACGCCGGGTCATCGCCACGCCCGCCCTGCCGTACGGCGGACTGTCCGAGTACGCCGTCGCCGACGAGGCCACGATCCTGCCCGCGCCCGAGGCCCTGGACGACGCCGAGGCGGCGGCCCTGCGGATCGGCTATCAGACGGGCTGGTTCGGACTGCACCGGCGGGCGCGTCTGCGGGCGGGCGAAACGCTGCTCGTCCACGCGGCGGCGGGCGGTGTCGGCAGCGCCGCCGTACAGCTCGGAAAGGCCGCGGGAGCCACCGTCATCGGTGTCGTCGGCGGCCCGGTCACCGGCGGCGGCCCGGACAAGGCCCGGGTGGCCCTGGAACTGGGCTGCGATCTGGTGATCGACCGTCGTACGGACGACCTTGTCGCGGCGGTCAAGGAGGCCACCGGCGGCCGGGGCGCGGATGTGGTGTACGACCCGGTGGGCGGCGAGGCCTTCGACAGGTCCACCAAGTGCGTCGCCTTCGAGGGCCGCATCGTGGTCGTCGGCTTCGCGAGCGGCGCCATTCCCAGCCCCGCCCTCGGTCACGCGCTGGTGAAGAACTACTCGATCCTGGGGCTGCACTGGGGTCTGTACGCCGCCAAGGATCCGGCGGCGGTGGCCGCCTGTCACGAGGAGCTGACCGCGCTCGCGGCCCGAGGTGCCATCAAGCCGCTGATCAGCGAGCGGGTGCCGATGAAGGGCGCGGCCGACGCCGTCCAGCGGGTCGCCGACGGTATCACCACCGGACGGGTCGTGGTCCTTCCGGAAGGCACGGCCCGATGAGCGACGCCACTCGGCCGCTGACCGGCCGACCGCTGATTGACGCCGCCCAACTGCGCTCCCTCGTCCGAAAGTTGCTCGCCGAGTACCCGCCGGCCGGGACCGACCGTACCGACTTCCTCAAGGCGCGCTTCGACGCCGGACTCGCCTGGGTCCACTATCCCGTGGGACTCGGCGGACTTGACGCGCCGCGCTCCCTCCAGACCGTCGTGGACGCGGAGTTGGCCGCAGTTGGCGCGCCCGACAACGATCCGTGCCGGATCGGCATCGGTCTCGGCATGGCCGCGCCGACGATCCTGCGCTACGGCACCCGGGAACAGAAGGAGCGCTTCCTGCGGCCTCTGTGGGTCGGCGAGGAGGTGTGGTGCCAGCTCTTCAGCGAGCCGGGCGCCGGCTCGGACCTCGCCGCGCTCGCCACCCGCGCCGTACGCGAGGGCGACTCCGCCACCGGCGACTGGATCGTGAACGGCCAGAAGGTATGGACGTCCAGCGCGCATCTCGCCCGCTGGGCCATCCTCATCGCCCGTACCGATCCGGATCTGCCCAAGCACCGTGGCATCACGTACTTCCTCTGCGATATGACCGATCCCGGTGTCGAGGTACGGCCGTTGCGCCAGATCACCGGCGAGGCCGAGTTCAACGAGGTGTTCCTCACCGATGTACGGATCCCGGACGCGCACCGGCTCGGCGAGGTGGGCGAGGGCTGGAAGGTCGCACGGACCACGCTGATGAACGAGCGGGTCTCCATCGGTGGCGCCCGGCTTCCGCGCGAGGGTGGCATGATCGGCCCGGTCGCCGGTACCTGGCGCGAGCGGCCCGAACTGCGTACCCACGAACTGCACCAGCGGCTGCTGACGCTCTGGGTGGAGGCCGAGGTGGCCCGGCTCACCGGCGAGCGGCTGCGCCAGCAGCTCGCCGTCGGACAGCCGGGTCCCGAAGGAAGCGGAATGAAGCTCGCGTTCGCCCGGCTCAATCAGGAGATCAGCGGACTTGAGGTCGAACTCCTCGGTGAGGAAGGCCTGTTGTACTCCGACTGGACCATGAGAAGGCCCGAGCTGGTCGACTTCACCGGACGCGACGCCGGTTACCGCTATCTGCGCTCGAAGGGCAACTCCATCGAGGGCGGTACGAGCGAAGTGCTGCTGAATATCGTCGCTGAGCGCGTCCTCGGTCTGCCCTCCGAGCCGCGCGACGACAAGGACGTTCCCTGGAAGGACCTGACACGATGACGCTGCGGCCGAGCGGATCCGAGGCCTCTCCCGATCTGCTCTACTCCGACATCGAGGACGATCTGCGAGCGGCCGTACGGTCCCTGCTCGCCGACCGCCACGATGTACCGGCGGCGCTCGTCCGTGCCGAGTCCGGTGATCCGTACGATCCCGAGCTGTGGACCTCGCTCAGTGCCGGGATCGGAGTGTCCGGGCTGCTCGTCCCGGAGAAGCTCGGCGGCCAGGGCGCGGGCCCGCGCGAGGCCGCCGTCGTACTGGAGGAGCTGGGCCGGAGCGTCACGGCGGCGCCGTATCTGACCAGTTCGGTGATCGCGACCGAGACGCTGCTCGCCTGTGACGGTGAGAGCACGGAGAGCACGGATGTCGCGGGACTGCTCACGGCGCTCGCCCATGGGCACCGGGTCGCGGTGCTCGCCGTACCGTTCACCACCGCGCCCGATGGGCCGCTGGCCGTAGGCGCGGGGACGATCACGGGTGTGGCGGACGCGCAGCGGGCGGATGTGCTGCTGGTGCTGGAGGACGACGGGCTGTACGCGGTCGAGACGGCGTCGCCGGGCGTCGTCGTCGCACCGCTGACACCGCTCGATCTGACCAGGCCGCTCGCCGCGGTCACCGTCGACGCCACCGCGGGTCTGCGGATCGCCGCGCCGCCCTTGGCGGAAGCCGCCGTACGCCGCGGACTGCTGGCCGGGGCCGGGCTGCTCGCCTCCGAGCAGCTCGGCATTGCCGAATGGTGTCTGGAGGAGACCGTCCGGCACACGCGTGAACGGCATCAGTTCAACCGTCCCGTCGGCTCCTTCCAGGCGCTCAAGCACCGGATGGCGCAGCTCTGGCTGGAGGTCGTCTCGGCCCGCGCCGACGCCCGCAACGCGGCCGACGCGCTGGCCACCGGCAGCGCCGAGGCACCGCTCGCGGTGGCCCTCGCCCAGGCGTACTGCGCACGGGTCGCCGTCCACGCGGCCGAGGAGTGCGTCCAGCTCCACGGAGGGATCGGAATGACCTGGGAGCATCCCGCGCATCTCGCCCTCAAGCGCGCCAAGTCCGATGAGCTCGCACTGGGTTCACCGGGCCGCCACAAGGAGACACTGGCCGCGCTCGCGGATCTGCCGGGCCCCCGGTAGGCCCGGTTTGGCGGCTCCGGACCGCCCCCGGGCCGGCTGAACCGCAGGTGGCGGGGTGACGAACTCTGCGGCGGACGGCCCCGGCCGGGCCCGCCGGGGCGGATACTCGGCTGGTCCGCGCCC
>NZ_FMDK01000716.1 GCF_900091995.1 Streptomyces sp. MnatMP-M17 | reverse complement strand
GCAGGACTTCAGCCACCGCCTGCACGAGGCGGGGCATCAGCCGTACTGCCTGGTCTGGCCCTGACGCGCCCGGCGCTGAAGGGGCCCTGGCAGTGGCGGGAACGGTCGGACGCGTGCGGCGTGTCGTTTGCGGTGTTCGCTGTCGCGGCGGGCTGGGGTGATCTCAGATCGCGGGTACGAATCCCGCCGCCGACTGCGTGTCGGCGTGGTCGAGCAGCAGTGCGCCCCCTCCCTTGGAGGGGGCGTTTTTGTGCGGTTCTCGTGCGGAGCGGAGTATTCGCAGCCGACTCCGTCGCCGTCCAGAGGGCGTGCGGGGCGGGGCCCCGCCGCGTCCTGGTGGTGGGCGCGGCGGGGAGGAGCAGGGGTTAGAAGGTGAGCTTCCAGCTGTCGATGTAGCCCGTGTCGTAGGCGTAGACGTCCTGGACTCGGAGTTTCCAGGTGCCGTTCGCCGGGATGGTGGAGGCGTCGACGGTGTAGGTCTCGTGTACGTCGTCGGCGCTGTCGCTGTTGTAGTTCTTCAGGCGGCGGACCGTGCCGTCGGAGCCGACCAGGTCGATCACCAGGTCGCCGCGCCAGGTGTGGACGATGTCGACCGTGACCTGGAGGTCGCTGGGCGCGTTGCCGTCGTGGCCGGTGACGACGAGAGGCGATTCGACCGGGTCGCCGGCGTCGGGGATGTTCACATTGCCGGGATTGACGAAGAAGTCACCGCCGGAAGGGATCACGGTCCAAGGGAAGGCCGCCGTCGTCGAGTTGCCGCCGGAGGTCTTCACGGTGACGGTGGCGGTGAAGTCGCCGGGCTCCGTCGGGCTGCCGGAGATCAGACCGGTGGTGGCGTCGATCGTCAGGCCGCCGGGCAGTCCGGAGGCCGTGTACGTCAGGCCGCCCGCCTGGCTGGTCGCCGCGTCGATCTGGAGGGTGGCCGGCTGGCCGACGGCAGCCTCCTGAGCGGCGGGCTGGCTGAGCGTGATGTGGTTGACGAAGCGTCCGCCGACGTTGACGGCTGCCCAGGTGTTGCCGACCGTCTCGTACGCCTCGCTCGACCTGCCGAACAGGTCGGCCGCGGCCTGGAGAGTGGCGACGCGGGCGCCCGCGTAGTCGGTGGTGGAGGTCATGTAGAGCGTCAGCGCCCGGTACCAGACGTTGAAGGCGTTGTGCAGGCCGAGGCCGGGAACCGGCAGGTTGTCGTACGTGGGGCTGTTGTAGGCGGCGCCGTTGATGGTCTTGCTTCCGCTGCCCTCGGCGAGCAGATAGAAGTAGTGGTTCGCCACGCCCGAGGAGAAGTGCGGATCGAGTCCCTCGGTAGCGGTGGACCAGTAGTCCTGGGAGATGCCGTCCTTGGAGGGCTGGTCCATGTAGCGCAGCGGAGTGCCGTCGCCGTTGATGTCGATCAGTTCGCCGACCTCGTAGTCGGGAACGTCGTTCGGGTTGTTGGCGAAGAACTCGACGGCGGCGGCCATGATGTCGCTGGTGCCCTCGTTCAGACCGCCGGACTCGCCGTTGTAGTAGTACAGGTTGGCGGTGGTGGAGGTGACGCCGTGCGTCATCTCGTGGGCGGCGACATCGAGCGCGGTCAGCGGGTTGACGTTGTCGAAGCCGTCGCCGTAGGTCATGCAGAAGCAGTCGTCGTCCCAGAAGGCATTGACGTATTCGTTGCCGTAGTGGACCCGGGAGTAGCCGCCGTTGCCGTCGTTGGCTATGCCGTTGCGGCCGAACTGGTCGTGGTAGAAGTCGAATGTCTTCCGCGCACCGTAGGCGGCGTCCACGGCGGCGGTCTGGCGGTTGGCCACCGTCCCGTCGCCCCAGATGTCGTCGGCGTCGGTGAAGAGCGTTCCGGTGCCGGACCCGCCGCCGTTCAGGTCGTACGTCTTGTGGTTGCCGCCCTGCGTCTCGGTCAGTTCGTAGACGTCGCCGTTGCGGACGCTGCCGACCTGGACCTTGCCGCTGAACTGGCCCTGGCCCACGCCGGCGTGCTTCGTGTCGAACTCCTGGAGCTTCTTGCCGCTCTCGGCGTCGGTCACGACGTGCAGCTCGCTGGGCGTGCCGTCCTCCCGTACACCGTTGACGACGGATTCCCAGGCCAGGGTGGACACGCCGCCCTTCGCCCAGATGACCTGCCGTGGCGCTCCGTCCGGGACGGCCTCGCCGGTTCCCTCGGTCCTGGCGGTGGCCAGGGCCGTCTTCTTCGCCGCCGCGGCCGGGACGGTGGCCTTGGTGGTCGGCACGGATATCGCGCCGTCCGTCGTCCAGGTGACCGTGATGGCGGGAGCGTCGGGAGCGTCGGGAGCGGTGGCGGCGGTGGCGGCCGTACCGGCGGTGGTACGCCCGGTGGCGCGCTCGTGGACCACCAAGTCACCGCCGAGGACGGGAAGTCCGGCGTACGTCCGCTCGTAACGGGTGTGCACGGTGCCGTCGGCGTCCTTGACGACGTCCTTCGGCAGCAGCTTCTCTTTTCCGCCCAGCTTCAGGGAGCGGGCGGTGGTGGTCCCGGCGTCGGCCGCGGCCCTGAGCAGCTTCTCCCGCTGTCCGGGAGTGAGTTCGACGGCTCTCGCGCCCGGTCTGGGCTCGGCCACGGCCTGCCGCGGTATGCCGTCCGCACCGGCCGGACCGACCGGGCCGGCAAGGGCACCCGTGGCGGGAAGGACCGATACGAAGAGCGCGGCCACGGAAACGGCCGCGGCCGTCGCCACGCGCCGACGGCGAGATGAAGTGGCCGTGTCCGTAAGGGAGTTACGGGTGGTACCGGGACTGTGCGAGGTACGTGAGGTGTTCGTCACTCCTGGTGCTCCTTCTGTCCGGCTTGTTCATGACGGCAGGGAGATATGCGATGTGGATGTGACGACCGCGCGGTGTGTTGATCGTTTCAGCGGAAGATGTCTTTGTCAGCAGCGCAAGACAACGATGTCTCAAAGGCGCACGCCCGCTCGAAACCAGCCGACCGCCTATGCCTGAGTCACGTGCGCCTTTACGTGACAGCAACACGGGACCGCCGACCGCTTTGGCCATTTCCGTCATGCGCATGGCCAAAACAGAGCGGCCCCGGATTCCAGCCCCGGATTCCAGACCCCGGACAGGCCGCGCCCGGCCGCAGACACGCCCGGCCGAAGATGGATACGAAGAGGAAGGAAAGGCGGTCAGCCCTCCTCGTCCTCTCCGTCCTCCCCGCCCTCCAGCTCGCCCTCCGTCTCCAGGAACACCTTCCGGAGTTCGGCCAGCACCGCCGGATCCGGCTTCGCCCACATGCCGCGGGACTCCGCCTCCAGCAGACGTTCCGCGATGCCGTGCAGGGCCCAGGGGTTGGCCTCCTGGAGGAACGCGCGGTTCTCCGGGTCCAGGACATAGGTCTCGGTCAGCTTGTCGTACATCCAGTCGGCGACCACGCCCGTCGTCGCGTCGTACCCGAAGAGATAGTCGACGGTCGCGGCGAGTTCGAAGGCGCCCTTGTAGCCGTGGCGGCGCATCGCCTCGATCCAGCGCGGATTGACCACACGGGCGCGGAAGACGCGCGACGTCTCCTCCACCAGCGTGCGCGTACGGACGGTCTCCGGGCGGGTGGAGTCGCCGATGTACGCCTCCGGCGCCGTGCCCTTCAGCGCGCGGACCGTGGCGACCATCCCGCCGTGGTACTGGAAGTAGTCGTCGGAGTCCGCGATGTCGTGCTCGCGCGTGTCGGTGTTCTTCGCGGCCACCGCGATGCGCTTGTACGCGGTCTCCATCTCGGCGCGGGCGGGCCGGCCGTCGAGCTCACGGCCGTACGCGTAGCCGCCCCAGACCGTGTAGACCTCGGCGAGATCGGCGTCCGTACGCCAGTCGCGGCTGTCGATGAGCTGGAGGATGCCCGCGCCGTACGTACCGGGCCGGGAGCCGAAGATACGGGTGGTGGCCCGGCGTTCATCACCGTGCGCCGCCAGATCGGCCTGGGCGTGGGCGCGGATGTGGTTGGCCTCGGCCGGTTCGTCCAGCGACGCGGCCAGCCGTACGGCGTCGTCCAGCAGGCCGATCGCGTGCGGAAAGGCGTCACGGAAGAAACCGCTGATGCGGAGGGTGACATCGATACGGGGCCGGCCCAGCTCGTCCAGCGCGATCGGCTCCAGACCGGTGACCCGGCGCGAGGCGTCGTCCCAGACGGGCCTGATCCCCAGCAGGGCGAGGGCCTCGGCGATGTCGTCGCCGGATGTGCGCATGGCGCTCGTGCCCCAGAGCGAGAGCCCGACCGAGGTCGGCCAGTCGCCGTTGTCGGTGCGGTAGCGCTCCAGGAGGGAGTCGGCGAGGGCCTGTCCGGTCTCCCAGGCGAGCCGGCTCGGGACGGCCTTCGGGTCGACGGAGTAGAAGTTACGGCCGGTCGGGAGCACATTGACCAGTCCGCGCAGTGGCGATCCGGACGGGCCCGCCGGTACGAATCCGCCGTTCAGCGCGTGCACCACATGGTCGATCTCGTTGACGGTACCGGCCAGCCGCGGCACGACCTCGCGGGCGGCGAAGCGGAGGATGTCGGCGATCTGCTTCGGGTCGCCGGACGGGTGACCGGGACCGGACGGGTCGCCGGTCACCTGCTCGGATGGGCTGCTGGCCGGGTCGCCGTCCGCGTCACTGGGACCGGACGCGTGACCGACCGCGTCACCCGGCGGGCCGTCGGCCACCACCCGCTCCACAGCCGCCGGATCCCATCCCGCGTCCTCCATCGCCCGGACGAGCGCGCGGGCCCGCCGCTCCGTCTCGTCGGCGTCGGTACGGGTCGCGGCCGACTCGTCCAGGCCCAGCGCCTCGCGCAGCCCCGGGAGCGAGGTCGTACCGCCCCAGATCTGGCGGGCGCGCAGGATGGCGAGGACCAGATTGACCCGCGCGTCTCCGGTCGGCGCGCCGCCCAGGACATGCAGTCCGTCACGGATCTGCGCGTCCTTGACCTCGCACAGCCAGCCGTCGACATGGAGCAGGAAGTCGTCGAAGCCGTCGTCGTCCGGCCGGTCTTCGAGGCCGAGGTCGTGATCGAGCTTCGCGGCCTGGATCAGCGTCCAGATCTGCGCGCGGATCGCGGGCAGCTTCGCCGGATCCATGGCGGAGATCGCCGCGTACTCGTCAAGCAGCTGCTCCAGGCGCGCGATGTCTCCGTACGACTCGGCGCGCGCCATCGGCGGTACGAGATGGTCCACGAGCGTGGCGTGTACGCGCCGCTTGGCCTGCGTACCCTCGCCCGGATCGTTGACCAGGAACGGATAGATCAGCGGCAGATCGCCCAGCGCGGCGTCGGGAGCGCAGGCGGCGGAGAGTCCGGCGTTCTTGCCGGGCAGCCACTCCAGATTGCCGTGCTTGCCGAGATGGATCATGGCGTCGGCGCCGAAGCCGCCGTCCTCGCGGTCGGCCCGGATCCAGCGGTACGCGGCCAAGTAGTGGTGCGAGGGCGGCAGATCGGGATCGTGGTAGATCGCGATCGGGTTCTCGCCGAAGCCGCGCGGCGGCTGGATGAGGATCAGCAGATTGCCGCGCCGGAGGGCGGCGAGGACGATGTCGCCGTCCGGGTCGCCACCCGAGGCGACGCGGCTGCGGTCCACGAACATCTCGCCGGGCGGCGGTCCCCAGTGCTCCTCGACGGACTCCCGCAGTGCGGACGGGAGTTGCCCGTACCACCGGCGGTAGTCGGCGGCCGGGACACGGACCGGGTTACGGGCGAGCTGCTCCTCGGTGAGCCACTCCTGGTCATGGCCGCCGGCCTCGATGAGCGCGTAGATCAGCTCGTCGCCGTCGCCCGACTCCAGACCGGGAACGGGCTCATCCGTACCGAAGTCGTACCCTTCGGCCCGCAGTCGGCGCAGCAGGGCCACGGCGCTGGCAGGCGTGTCCAGGCCGACCGCGTTGCCGATACGGGAGTGCTTGGTCGGGTACGCGGAGAGCACCAGCGCGATGCGCTTGTCCGCGTTCGGACGGTGGCGCAGCCGGGCGTGGCGTACGGCGACACCGGCCACCCGCGCGGCCCGCTCGGGATCGGCGACGTACACCGGCAGCCCGTCGGGATCCAGTTCCTTGAACGAGAACGGGACGGTGATGAGCCGGCCGTCGAACTCCGGTACCGCCACCTGCGACGCGGCGTCCAGCGGCGACAGTCCCTCGTCGCTGGACTCCCAGGTCGCGCGGCTGGTGGTGAGGCACAGGGCCTGAAGAATCGGTACGTCGAGCGCGGCCAGGGCGCCCGCGTCCCACGCCTCGTCGTCACCGCCCGCCGAGGCCTCGGCGGGCCGCGTGCCACCGGCGGCGAGCACGGTGGTGACGATCGCGTCGACGCCGCTCAGCGCCTCCAGCAGTTCGGGCTCGGGAGCGCGCAGGGACGATACGTAGATGGGCGCGGCGCGGCCGTCGGCGTCCTCGATGGCGTCGCACAGGGCGTCCACGAAGGCGGTGTTGCCGCTGAGGTGGTGTGCGCGGTAGTAGAGGACGGCGACGAGCGGCCGGTGCGCGGACGGGCTGGCTGTGCTGGCTGTGCTGTCCACAGCGAGGCGTTCGTCCCGGCGATCGGCCCGGCCCCAAGTGGGCGCCGCGGCGGGCGGCTCGAAGCCGTGGCCGGTCAGCAGGACGGTGTCGGAGAGGAAGCGCGCGAGCTGCTCCAGATTGGCGGGACCGCCATGGGCGAGATACGCGTGCGCCTCGGCGGCGATACCGATGGGGACGGTGGACGCCTCCATCAACTGGGCGTCCGGAGCCTGTTCGCCGGTGAGGACGACGACGGGCGGGCGGCTCGTGATACGCGGCAGACCAGCGCCAGGACGCGCCTCGGCGTCAGGACGCGCGTCGGCGTCAGGACGCGGAGCGGCCGTACCGTCGCCGAGAAGAAGGTCGATCCCGTCCTGCCAGGCGCGCAGTCCGCCGAGGAGCCGTACGACGACGAGGTCGACGCCCTCCAGCAGCGCGGGCAGTTCGCCGAGCGCGAGCCGGGCCGGGTTGGCGTACCGGTACGGGACCGGACCGCCCGCCGCACGGGCACTGAGCAGATCGGTGTCGGACGTCGACAGGAGCAGGATCATGCGGCGTCTGCCTTCCTCGGGGTCCGCGCCCCGGGCGGTAGGGAGGACGGCGGGAGTTCCTGGCTCACCCGGCTGCTGCCGGGCTCACAGTGGCGGGACCGCGCCGGATTCTCACCGGGCTTCCTCCCCTGACGCCGTCGCTGGCGTTGACGGGCACCGGACCCGTCGTCTGCATAGTAGGTGCAGCAGGTCACGGGCGGGGAGGGCGCCTGGGCGGCCAGGATGGGAGGCATGGGTACGTGGGTATGCTCGCCGCCATGCCGCCCACCTCGCCAACACCCGCCAACCGGGACGAAGCTCCCTCGCGGGCCGACAAAGCTCCCTCGCGGGCTTCCGTTCCGTATCTTGTGCGGGCGCCCGTCCGGGAGGGCGGTGACGCCTGTCCGGGTGCGCTGCGGCTGCACGCGGCGGACGACGGGCGGCTGGCCCGACTGCGTCTGCCCGGCGGTTTGCTGACGTGCCGTCAGGCGAAGACGCTGGCGAGCGCGGCGGAGCGGCTGGGCGACGGACATCTCGACATCACGTCCCGGGGCAATGTGCAGCTCCGAGGGCTGGGCGCGGATGCGGACCGCGGCGCCGAACTGGCGGAGCTGCTGCACGAGGCCGGTCTGCTGCCCTCCGAACGGCATGAACGGGTACGGAACATCGTCGCCTCACCGCTGGCCGGTCTCGACGGATTCGGGAGCGGAGGTGGGAACGCGGGTGGGGGCGTGCGCGGGGACGTGCGTGGGGACGGACGTGGCGTCGGGCAACCGCAGTTGTGGGCACGGGAACTGGACGAGCTCCTGTGCGCGAGTGAGGCGGCGACCGCTCTCTCCGGCCGCTTCCTGTTCGCACTGGACGACGGCCGCGGCGATGTGGCGGCCCTCGGCGCGGATGTGACGTTGCTCGCACGGCAGGACGGCACGGCGATCGTACGTATCGGGGCGAACCGGTCAGGTCTGCGTGTGAACGCCGCCGACGCACCGAGGGCCGCCCTGCTCGCCGCGGAGACGTTTCTCACGGTGGCGCAGGCAGGCGGCTCGGGCGCCTGGCGGGGACGGGGG
>NZ_FMDK01000428.1 GCF_900091995.1 Streptomyces sp. MnatMP-M17 | reverse complement strand
GTGGGCCGGTTTGCCCCCCGCCACATCGACACACTTGCCGCCGAGGCCCGTGATCGAGCCGACCGCCGCGACGGCGGCGGTGGCCGGGACCGGCGTGCTGATGAGCGACGTGGCGAGGCCCAGTGCGAGCGCGGCCAGCAGGACGAGCGTTCTCAGCGGCTTTCTGCTTCCGCGGAGGTCTGCGCCGGCCATCAGCGGTTCACCGTCCACTTCTGATTGGGCGTGCCGCCGCAGGTCCAGATCTGGAGCCGGGTGCCATTCGCGGAGCTGTTGCCGGTGGCGTCCATGCACTTGTTGGCGCCGATGTTCACGACATCGCGGGCGGCGGGCAGGGCCCAGAGCTGATTGGGCGTACCGGCGCAGTCCCAGAGCTGGAGCTGCGCACCGTCCGCCGTGCTGTTGCCCGTCACATCCAGGCACTTGCCGAGCGCGCGGAGCGAACCGTCGGCGCCCACGCTCCACTGCTGCGCGGCGGAACCGTTGCAGTCGTAGAGCTGTACGGGCGTGCCGTTGGCCGGATTGGCTCCCGCCACGTCCACGCACTTGCCGCCGAGGCCCGTGATCGTACCGCCGCCTCCACCCGAGCCGCCGTCGTTGGTGGTGACACGCACATAGTCGACGACGAGCTGGGACGGGAACGGAGTGCTGCTGTTGGGGTCGCCGGGCCAGTAGCCGCCGACCGCCAGGTTCAGGATGATGAAGAACGGCTTGTTGAACACCCAGGCGCGGCCACCGAGATCGGCGGGGGTGCGGCGCTGGTAGACATTGCCGTCGACGCTCCAGGTGATGGAGTCGGGCGCCCAGTCGATCGCGAAGGTGTGGAAGGCGTCGGCGAACGCCTGGCCGCCCGGCAGGGTGTAGCCGGCGCCGATACCGCCGGAGCCGGAGTAGCCGGGGCCGTGCAGGGTGCCGTGGACGGTGCCCGGCTCGAAGCCGACGTTCTCCATGATGTCGATCTCACCCTGGTCGGGCCAGCCGCCGCCGGTGCTGCCCAGCATCCAGAAGGCGGGCCACATGCCCTGGCCGCGCGGGACCTTCATCCTGGACTCGACACGGCCGTACTGCGCGGTGAACTTGCCGGCGGTGTTCAGCCGGGCCGAGGTGTACTCGCACCGGCCGTACCAGCACTGGTAGTTGCCCGGGTTGTCCTTGCGCGCGGTGATGACCAGGTTGCCCTGGCCGTCGAGGGCGGCGTTGTTGTTGCCGGCGGTGTAGTACTGCCGCTCGTGGTTGTTGACGTTGTCGCCGGTCTCGATCTGCCACCTGCCGCCGTCGACGGCCGATCCCGCGGGGCCGTTGAAGTCTTCGGAGAAGGTCACCGCGGCGATCGAGGCGTCGGAGCTCGCGTCGGGTGCGGGAGCCGCGCCGGCGGGCGACGCGGTCAGCAGACCGGTACAGCAGAGCAGGGCGAGCGCGGAGAGCGCCATCCGGCGTCCCAGGGGGATTCGCACAGTCATCACATCGCTTCAGTGGGGGGTCATGCGCATGACATTGCAGCCGAGGGGGAGGTCGCGCGTGAGCGCCTCGGGCGCTTATTTCAGTACTTGATTTAAGGCAGGCTACGAGGGGCCGTCAAGAAGCTGGTATGGACCAAAGTTGACCAGATTCATGGCCGCCGCACATACATATGAACCCAGACCCTCCACAACCGGGCGCCCGGCGGTCGGCCCAACGGTTGACTTGACCTGCACATGACCGACACTGTGTGTTCACACGAGGCCGCAGGGCTCTGTGGAAGGCTCCCGCTCAACCATGACATCACGACCACTGCGGCGCCCGCCCCCACCCTGTGGCCGTGCGCCGTGACGGTCCCCGCCGGAGAGGACAGCTTCCCCATGTCCCGTCGCCAACGTCCCATCGGGCGCTTGCTGTTGGCCCTCGGTGCCGCCACCGCGGTGCTCGCCACCACCGCTGCCGCCGCACCGGCCGCCACGCCGTCCATGACCGTGATCTCCGCGCCGGCCGCGGGCTCGGCGGGCGCCGTGGCCGCGCTCGACGACACGTACTACCAGAGCGCGCTCGGCAAGACCGGTCCCGCGCTGAAGTCGGCCCTGCACACGATCATCAGGAACCAGACGAAGATCTCGTACGCGCAGGTCTGGGACGCGCTCAAGAACACCGACCAGGATCCCGCGAACAGTTCGAATGTGATCCTGCTGTACAGCGGCCGGTCCCAGTCGAAGTCGAGCAACGGCGGCAACTCGGGCCAGTGGAACCGCGAGCACGTCTGGGCGCAGTCCCACGGCAACTTCGGCACCGCCACCGGACCCGGCACCGATCTCCACCATCTGCGCCCGGAGGACGTCGGCGTCAACTCCGTCCGTGGCAACAAGGACTTCGACCGGGGCGGCAGCGCGGTCTCCGGCGCGCCGGGCAACTACACGGACTCCGACTCCTACGAGCCGCGCAACGCGGTCAAGGGCGATGTCGCCCGGATGATCCTCTATATGGCCGTACGGTACGAGGGCGACGACTCCTGGCCCGACCTCGAACCCAACGAGCGTGTCAACAACGGCTCCACGCCCGCGATGGGGAAGCTGTCCGTGCTGAAGGCATGGAGCCTCCAGGACCCGCCGGACACCTTCGAGAAGCGCCGCAACGAGGTCATATACAGCCAGTACCAGAACAACCGGAACCCGTTCATCGACCACCCCGAATGGGTCGAGGCCATCTGGTGAGCGCGGCGCGGCATGCCCGTACCTGATCACCGCCGGTGCCAGACTGTGCCGCGTTAACTCCAAGCGCCCCCACCGGGGAATGCTGGCCCGAGCCCCCGTGGACGCGCTTGTCCCGGGGGCTTCGGCTTGCCCGGGGCCGACCGCTCCTGGACATGTGTCTATACTTCCTGGACACATGTCCATCTTAGTCACGAGTACGGGGGCCCGCGCCATGCGGACGGTCGCGCACATCCTGGTCGGTCTGGTGGCCGCCTTCCATGTCTATGTCATGGTCCTGGAGATGTTCCTGTGGGAGCGCAAGCAGGGACGGGCGCTCTCCGGATTCGACGCCGAGCTGGCCCGTAGGACCGCGCCGCTCGCCGCCAACCAGGGCCTCTACAACGGTTTTCTGGCCGCCGGGCTGTTCTGGGGCCTGATCGCCGACGACCCGACCGGATACCGGGTCCAGATATTCTTCCTGATCTGTGTGGCCGTCGCGGGGGTGTACGGCGGGATCACCGCGAACCGGCGCATCCTGTCCGTCCAGGCGCTGCCCGGCGCGATCACTCTGGCCGCGGTCCTGGCGGCGGGATGACCGGAACACCGCCAGGCGCACCGCCACCGTCGGCTCCCGGAAAGGGTGCGGGCGACCCACGTACGGCCAGGACCCGGGCCCGACTGCGGCAGGCACTGCTCGACGAGTGTGCGGAACGGCCGCTCGAAGAGGTCGGTGTCGCCGCCCTGGTGCGCCGGGCCGGAATGGGCCGGGCCACGTTCTATCTGCACTACCAGGATCTCCAGGCGCTGGCCGTGGACGCCTGCGCGGAGGTGGTACGGGACGCCGTGGACGCCCTGCACGCCTGGCGAGGCGCGCCGGATCCGCGCGTTCCACCGCCGCCTCTCGTCCCGTTCTTCACCGCCCTCACCCCGCACGCCGCGCTCTACCGGACACTGCTGCGCCCGGGAGGCGGCGGCCCGCTGGGCGAGCTGCTCCACCGTGAGCTGCGCGAACGCAGCCGCGCCGAGCGGGCGCTGGCCGGCGCGCCCGCTCCGGAGCTGATCGCCTCCGCGGTGGCCGTCACCTTCACCGGAGTGCTGGCGGACTGGCTGCACGGTCTGATCGAGGACTCTCCGGAGTCCATCGCGACCCGGGTCTGGCGGCTGCTGGTGGCGCTCCACCGGCTTCCCGTCGGCTGAGAAGGACCATGCCGTGTCGAACCATGCCGTATCCACGGTCCCGGCAGCCCATGGCATATGCCAGAAGCATCGCCGCATCGAGTGTTGCCAAACGCCTTACGGGCCCGGGGCGCCTGTGCGAGAGTTCATAACAGTCCATCAGTTGGACCAGACAGTGCCGCGCCGTATCGGAGTACGAGATGCCGTCCCCTCTGTTCGCGGACCGTCCTGCCCCGCAGCCTCCCGAGCGGGGGACGGTGGAAGCGCTCATCAGCCAGACGCGTCAACTACGCGGAGAGGTGGACGCCGTGCGCCGTGACACCGAGCCGGACGACGATGACGCGCTGTGGCGCTGGCAACGGGCCCTCTGTGATCTGGCGGTCCATCAACTGGACGATCTGGGCGCGCACTTGGAGGAGCTTAAGGCTGGGCGGCCGGAGGGCTCCGGCTCGGCGGAACCGGCGCGGGAACAGCATCCCGTTCCTCGCCACCGTCAAGGGATCCAGAACGGCGCCGGCCCGGCGCCGGGCCGGGTCGGCAGCGCGGAGTGGGATCTGCTCACCGACGAAGTGAGCTGGTCGGACGAGCTGTTCGAGATCTTCGGCCGGACGTCGGAGAGCGGACCGCTGTCGCTGGACGAACTGCCCTCCCTGGTGTTCGCGGACGACCACACGTTGCTCACCGCGATGGTGACGGAGTGTCTGATCGACGGGAAGCCCATAGACGGCGAGTTCCGTATCGTCAGGCCCGACGGCCGGGTACGGACACTGCATATGACGGGCGAGCCGGTCGTCGACACCGACGGCTGCACCGCCTCCATGTGGGCGGTCCTGCGTGACATCAGCGAACTGCGCCGCAGCGAACGGGCGGTGCGCGACTCACGGGACTCGCTCCACCGTGAGCAGGACATCGCGCAGACCGAGCGCCGGCTCGTGGGCGAGTTGCAGGAGGCCGTTCTGCCGTCCTGGCGCGGCTCGTCACGGCTCGCCGCCCGTAACGGGGCCGCCGCGCCGGACGTCGCGGCGCTGGACGTGGCCGTACGCCATCTCCCGTCCGCGGCCGATCCGTTGACCGGCCGGAACTGGTACGACGCCCTTGAACTGCCCGACGGCGAAACCCTGTTGACCGTCGGCGAGCTGACCGGCCAGGGCATGGCCGCCGCCTCCTCCATGGCGATGGCGCTGGGCGCGCTGCGCGGCATGGCTGTGGCGGGCATCGAGCCCGGCGCCCTGCTGGGCCATCTCAATCAGCTCCTCGACACCTCCGAGCAGCCCGCGCTGGGCAGTGTGCTCTGCTCCCGCTACAACCCGAGGACCCGGACGTTCGCGTGGGCGCAGGCAGGACACCCCGCCCCGCTGCTGTTCCGCGACGGGACGGGGCGTGTACTGACTCCACCGGACGGCGTGCTGCTCGGCGCGACCTCGGGAGCCGCGTACGAGCAGGCCGACATCCGACTCCGGCCCGGAGATCTGCTGGTGCTGTACACCGACGGGCTGACGCGCGAGGGTGACACCACCGGCACGGACCGGGACCGGCTCCTGGCGCTGGCGCCCCGGCTCGCCGGGACCCGTACCGCGCAGGAGTGTGCCAGGGCGGTCGTCGAGGAGTTCGGCGAGGCCGAACGCACGGACGGCGCCTGTGTGATGGCCGCCAGGGTCGGCGGCCCGGGTGAGACGACCGAGCTGCCCGAGGACGAGGGCTGATGTCCGAGGACGAGGGCTGGGGCGCGCTGTACCGGAGCTGCTAGATGTCGGCGCTCCCGGCCTTTCTGACGGGATTCTTGGGCAGGGCCGACTGGATCTCCTGACGCAGATCCTCGATCTTCCCGTGGCCCGCGTACTGGCCGGTGAGCCGGTACATCTCCCGCAGCCGGTCCCAGGTGCGGTGCGACGAGGTCTCCCCCATCGACACCAGCGCGAGACGCGCGTACCGGTCCGCCTGCTCCGGATCGTCCGCGATGAAGCACGCGGACGCCAGCGAGATGTAGTCGAAGATCTTGGACCGCTGCCGGCCGCCGCCCCGTAGCTCCAGCGCCTTCTTGGCATGGCTCTGCGCCACGGTCGCCGCCGCCGGTTCATGGTCGGCGAGCGTACGGAAGGCCAGCGCCTCCATCCCGTGCAGATCGGCCTCGTCGAACATCTGCATCCAGCAGGGCGGCGGCACATCGCCCTTGTCCGAGACGAAGAGTTCCTCCGCCTCGCCCAAGGTCCTGCGCATGGCCTGGCCACGGCCCATGGACGCCTGTGCCCAGGCCTCGATGGTGCGCAGCATGGCGCGTGTACGGGGCAGAGTCTCGCCGCCGGAGCCGGACTTGGCGAGCTTCATCAGATCGAGTGCCTCGTCGGGCCGGCCGAGATGGACCATCTGCCGGGCGGCCCTGGACAGGGCCTCACCGGCACGCGGCCGGTCGCCGCCCTCGCGTGCCGCGTGGGTGGCGATGACGAAGTACTTCTGGGCCGTGGGTTCGAGGCCGATGTCATGGGACATCCACCCGGCGAGTACGGCGAGGTTGGCGGCGACGCCCCACAGGCGCCGCTGGAGATGGTCGGGGTGGCGGTAGGCGAGCATGCCGCCCACTTCGTTGAGCTGGCCCACCACCGCCTTGCGCTGGAGCCCGCCGCCGCGGGCGGCGTCCCAGGCGCGGAACACCTCGACGGAGTGCTCCAGCGCGTCGATCTCCTGCGACCCGATGGGGGCGGCCTCGTAACGGTCGAACCCGGCGGGGTCGGCGTGCAGGGGATCGTCGAGCCGGGGCGCGTCCGACGCGAGCGCGGGGTCGGAGTGCAGCCAGTCGTGCATGGCGCTGGTGAGTGCGGAGCCTGCGGTGAGCGCGGCACCCGCGCCAACCAAGCCTCGACGGTTGAGCATGAGGTCCATTCCCGTGAATTCGGTGAGGACCGCTGCCGTCCGGTCGGGCGCCCACGGCAGACCGTCGGGATTGTCGGTTTTCCCGGCGCTCCCGGCGTTCCGTCGTTTCCCCGCGCGCCCGTTCCGTACGAACCCGAGGTCCTCAATGGTCACGACACGACCGAGCCGCTCGGTGAACAGGGCTGCCAGCACTCTCGGCACGGGATCGCGCGGGGTCTCCCCCATGTCGATCCAGCGCCTCACCCGCGAGGTGTCGGTGGCCAGCTGAGGGTGGCCCATGGCCGCCGCCTGCCGGTTCACCATCCGCGCGAGTTCGCCCTTGGACCAGCCGGCCAGGCCGAACAGATCCGACAGACGGGTGTTGGATACTCCGCTCACGTCAAGCCCCCAGGTTCTCGGCTGACTTGACAGTAGCCCTCCGGCAGATGCATGGCGACTATTCGCCAGGCTTCGCCAGGGTGCGCCAGATGGTGTGCCACCCGCACTCGGGTGTCGGGTAGGAAAGCGCCACCCCGCCCCGGCGGCAGGACGTACTCCCCAGGGTGCCGAAGGGCCGCCGGGGCGGGACGGCGCACGCAACTCGTCGGCACACGAAGGGATCTGTATCGCCCATGTACACAGCATCGTCCTCCGTGTCCGCTCCGCCCCGGTCGCAGCGTACGGTCGTGCCCGGGAGCGGACCGTATCTCGACCCCACCCATGTCGGGCGGACTCGGATCAGGACGGGAGCCGTCACCCAACCGCTCAGCGGGAGACTCGACTTGTCCGGCCCTCAGGGCGCGCAGCTGCGGATGGCCATCGCGTCGGTGCACCGGATCTGTCCGGAGTTCAAACCGGTACAGGTACTGCGCCGCAGCGGCCGGTCCGTACTGCTCGTCGGAACCACCGGGCGCACCACCGCGGTCGCCAAGTGTTTACTGGACCACTCGCCGGTGTGGACCGAACGGTTCCGGCATGAAATAGCTGCCTACCGTTCCTTCGTACGGCACCGGCCACCGGTGCGGGTGCCCCGGCTCGTCGCCGCGGACCCGGACAACTGCGCGCTGGTGATCGAGCGGATGCCCGGCCGGGCCGCGGCGCTGGCCCGCCATCCGGTGGAGGCGCCGCCGAGGGCCGATGTACGGGCCGCGCTGGGCGCGATCGCCCGGCTCAACACCTGGCGGCCACCGGCCGGACTCTTCGACGCGCCTCTCGACTACGCGTCACGGATCGCCCGTTACCACGAACTGGGTCTGTTCACGGACCGCGATCTGGGCGACCTCCAGAAGCTGCTGCACGGTCTGGCGGCCGGCCGGCAGGGCATGGGCCAGTTCTGCCACGGCGACGCCCTGCTCTCCAACATCCTGCTGTCACCGGCGGGCCCAGTGCTGGTCGACTGGGAGCACGCGGGCTGGTATCTGCCCGGATACGATCTGGCGACGCTGTGGGCGGTGCTCGGGGACGCTCCGGCGGCACGGCGCCAGATCAGCCAGCTCGCCCAGGTCAGAGGTCCCGCCGAGCGGGACGCGTTCCTGGTCAATCTGATGCTCGTACTGACCCGGGAGATCCGGATGTACGAGACGGCGGTGCAGCGCGCGATGCACGAGGCGCCGGAGCCCGGCGCGGGCCCGTCGTCGTCCCACTCCTCCTCGCCCGCCGCCGGAGCCTCCGCGGCCGGGCAGTGCGGTCCGGCCACCGGCGAGGAGCAGCGGCTGCTGCTGCGCC
>NZ_FMDK01000429.1 GCF_900091995.1 Streptomyces sp. MnatMP-M17 | reverse complement strand
CCCCCGCCCCCCCCCCCCCGCCACGAAGGCGGGACGGGGCCCGGACACTAGCGGAGTGGCGGTTACTCTCCAAAGCGGCTCGACTACGCAGTGTCGCGGTGGCCGCGCCGCGCCGGTGCCTGCCGCGACGCGTCAGTAGCCGAACGCGCGGGCCGTATGGCCCGCGATCGCCTCGGCCATGGCGTCCTCGCCGATCCCGCGCACTTCGGCCATCGCTCGCAAGGTGACCGGAATGAGATACGGCGCATTAGGCCGTCCGCGGTAGGGCGCAGGGGTGAGAAAGGGAGCATCCGTCTCGATGAGAACAAGCTCCAGCGGCGCTATGGTGAGCGCGTCGCGCAACGGTTGAGCGTTTTTGAAAGTCACATTGCCGGCGAAGGACATGTAGTAACCGGCCGCCGCACACACTTCGGCCATTTCCGCGTCGCCGGAATAGCAATGAAACACCGTACGTTCCGGAGCGCCTTCCTCCGCGAGGATACGCAGCACATCGGCATGCGCTTCCCGGTCATGGATGACCAGCGCTTTTCCATGGCGTTTGGCGATCTCGATGTGCGCGCGGAAGGAACGCTCCTGCGCGGCCACGCCCTCGGGCCCTGTCCGGAAATAATCGAGTCCCGTCTCGCCGACGGCGCGCACCTGTGACAGGCCGGCCAGCCGGTCGATCTCGGCCAGGGCGTCGTCCAGGGCCGTGTCGCCGCCGCCCTCGCGCGCGCCCTGCCGCGACCAGCCGTCGGCGTCGCCGTGCACGATCCGGGGAGCCTCGTTGGGGTGGAGGGCGACCGCCGCGTGGACGTTCTCGTACGCCGCGGCCGTCTCGGCGGCCCAGCGGGAACCCTTGAGGTCGCACCCCACCTGGACGACCGTCGTCACACCGACCGAGGCGGCCTTGCGCAGGCTCTCCTCGACGGTGCCGTCCTGCATGTCCAGATGGGTGTGCGAATCCGTGACCGGTACCCGCAGGGGCTCGGGCAGCGGCGGCGGGGCTTGCTTCGAACTCATGGACGCGATCCTACGGAGGGCCGCGTCCGTGGCCTCACGCGCGTGCGCTCACGCACACAGTCAGCGGGTGGACCAGGTGGTACGGGTGGTACAGGTGGTACGGGTCGAACAGGTGGCTCACTTGCGGTGGTGGAACGGGTGCAGCAGGTCCGACAGATGCCAGTGGTGATGCCCGGTCGCCTGCCCTGTCGTTGTGCTGCCCTGCGCGGCTCCGACGGGTATCTCCTCGGCGGATCCGGCGGGTATCTCCTCGGGCTCCGTTCCCCCCGCCGTGCCCGCCGTCGCGGCGTCCGCCGTCGCGCCCCGCTTGCTCTTCGCCGGGTGGTACTGCTCCATCATCAGCGCCCGCACCGACGAGACCTGTCCCGAACGCATGATGCGTACGACATGCCCGCCGCAGTTGGTGCAGGACGGGCTGGACAACGGGGAAGGGACCCGTATCCCGTCCGCCTTGTAGACGACGTAATTCTGGCCCGAGCCGTCGACGTGATGCTCTATGTCGTATGCCTGCTCCCAGCCGTGCCCACAGCGCATACAGCAAAAGGCATATGCCTCGTGTGCGACGGCGGTGCCCGTGATCTCACTCATGCCAGCTCCTCTCCACTGACCCAGTGGACGCCTATGCCGGCGGGAGCGCATCAGCCCCTGTCGATTAATGGATTGGTCTTGGCCTTCTCATGCCCAAAAGGCCCGACTCGCGGTCTGCGCTTTACATTTCACGATAGTCCTTTGCTCCCTGGCGGGGCGTGCGCCGGTTCTGGGACGGGATGTACGCGCGCCCTTACGACAACAGCGTGCACGCCCTTACGCGCCTCTACGACGACGTACGCGACGGCGCCGACCCCGTACGCGCCTCGTTCTTCGCCGCCACCACCGCGTCGAACACCTCGCGCTTGGGCACCCCGGCCTCGGCGGCCACGGCCGCGATCGCCTCCTTGCGCCGCTCGCCCGCCTCCTCCCTCACCCGTACCCGCCGCACCAGCTCCTCCGGGCCGACTTCCCCGGGCCCCGGCGCCGGCGCGCCCTCCACGACCACGGTGATCTCGCCGCGTACGCCCTCGGCCGCCCAGGCCGCCAGCTCACCGAGACCGCCGCGCCTGACCTCCTCGTACGTCTTGGTCAGCTCCCGGCAGACGGCCGCCCGGCGCCCGGCGCCGAAGACCTCGGCCATCGCGGCGAGCGTGTCGTCGAGCCGGTGCGGCGCCTCGAAGTAGACGAGCGTGCGCCGCTCGTCGGCAACCTCCCGCAGCCGACTGAGCCGCTCGCCCGCCTTGCGCGGCAGGAAGCCCTCGAAGCAGAAGCGGTCCACGGGCAGCCCGGAGAGCGCGAGCGCGGTCAGTACGGCGGAGGGCCCCGGTACGGCCGTGACCCGGATCTCATGCTCGACGGCCGCCGCCACCAGCCGGTAGCCGGGATCGGAGACGGACGGCATGCCCGCGTCGGTGACCAGCAGCACCCGGGCACCGCCCGTCAGCGCCTCGACCAGTTCGGGTGTCCGCTGGGACTCGTTGCCCTCGAAGTACGAGACGACCCGGCCACGCGTCTGCACGCCGAGCGCCTGCGTGAGCCTGCGCAGCCGACGGGTGTCCTCGGCGGCGATCACATCCGCGCCCGCCAGCTCGGCCGCGAGCCTCGGCGGCGCGTCCGTCACATCGCCGATGGGCGTTCCCGCGAGTACCAGCGTGCCGTTCATCCGCGCCTCATCCGCCATCCGTCCACCATCCGTGCGCCGTTCCGTCCGCCGGTCCCGTCCGCCATCCCGCCATCCTCGCAGGGCGCGGAGCACCCCACGCACAGCGGCGTTCCCTACGATGGCGCGGTGACCAGTACTGCGCCTGAAGCCCTCCAGGGGCACGACGCCGGCGGAACGCCGCCCTCATGGCCTCAGCGGCTGCGCCGATTCGGCCATGTGCCGCGGCCGGTGACCGGGCTGCGCGAGCGGCTGGTGCCGCCGTACACCCGGCCCTCGGAGCGGCTCTGGGCCGTGCTCGCCGTGCCGCCCGCGTGGGCGGACCGGCTGG
>NZ_FMDK01000528.1 GCF_900091995.1 Streptomyces sp. MnatMP-M17 | reverse complement strand
ATCAGCCGCTCCCGCGGCGGGCGCTCCCTGATCCGGCCAGATCCAAACGAAAGACCCTAGCCCACGACTCGATACGCGCCCTAGAGCGCCTTTCTCAGGTCACGCAGACGCTGGGCGGAACGCTGGTGGCTCAGCGATGCGTTCTGGAGACGGTCGAAGGCTTTGACCCGGCCGTCCACCTGCTTCTCTTCCTGGAGGATGAAGGCGCCGTCGAATTGCTCGGTGTAGACGATGTCCGGGAGAAGCCTGTTCTCGAAGTCGAAGATGATGGTCATGCCGAGCATCACCGGCAGATTGGGCTTGCTGAGCTCCGCGATACGCATGGTGTGGCGCGGATGATCCGTCAGCGCGATCAAGTGGTCGAGCTGCCTTCCCATGATTCCCCGGTTGCCGAAGGGCCGGATGAGCGTCACTTCATCGATTACGGAGATCAGTCTCTTGCTGTGGAGCGGCGCCTCCTCGAACCGCTGGCGACGACGCTGGCGCAGGGCCACCAGCCGTTCGATCTCGCGGGGTGACGACACCTCCGCTCCCGCTTCGATCACGGCGCGTGCGTACTCCTCGGTCTGCAACAGACCGGGCAGTTGTGTCGGCTCATACGTACGGATCCGCTGCGCCATCTCCTCGAAGCTGACGAATGCCTGCAACTGCTTTGTCGCGACATCCGACCAGTCCTGCCACCAGGGACGCTGGTTGGCGTGTTCGAGGAGTTCCATGAGGTACTGCCGCGCGGTGTCGTCGGCCGCGTAGAAGTCCAGCAAACGGCCGATGTCCTTGGCCTTGAACTCGTGCTGCCCCGTCTCGAGCCGGCTGATCTTGGAGCCGGAGGCACCGATGTGCATGCCGGCGTCCTTGAGGGATATGCCCAACCTTTCACGGTGTGCGCGCAGATGACTCCCCACAACCATGCGCTGCGCTATGGGAACCGCTTCGTCACTCAGGTACCGGACTCGACGTTGAGGCCGGGACGGACGAAGGTCAGCCACGGAATCTCCTTGGGTTGGGGCTACGGCTCCGTATCAGAGCGTTACCCATCGTGCACCACACGTGCGGTCACTCGTGCAGGAGTCGGACAACTGGCCGAGTTCTGGTGATGCGCCCCACTTCAAGGCTTTGATGATGACATGCCACGGGCGACGACCTGCCCGGCTACGGGGTCCGGCCCCACGACCTTCAGGACGCCCACGGCCTTCAGGACGGCCCATGACCCGGTGTCCCGTGGCGCGAGCGGTTCCTGGTACGAGCATCGCTGTCCGCTCCGGTTCCGCCCGCCCGTCGGCCCGTTCGCCGTGGACCGGAGTCAGGCCTCGTACTGATGGGTCGAGTAGGTCAAGTAGCCCGCGTCACCGCCCTGGTAGTACGTGGCCTCGTCCACCGGGGCGATCGGGAGTCCGCCGCGCAGCCGCTCGACCAGGTCGGGATTGGCGATGAAGGCCCGGCCGAAGCTGATGAGGTCGGCGCCCAGTCCGAGCCAGTGGTCGGCGTCTTCGCGGCCCGTCTGCTTCGGTCCCATCGGGAGCACCGGGTTCATGACGAGAGTGCCCGGCCATGCCCGGCGCAGGGCGACCAGTGTCTCTTCGTCGGCGGTGGCTTCGAGGTGTACGTAGGCCGGTTCGAGGCGGGCGAGCTCGGTCAGCAGCGCGGTGTAGAGCTCGCGGACGTCGGTGTCCTCAACTCCCCAGAACGTCCCACCCGGTGAGAGCCGGATGCCGGTCCTGGCTCCGCCGACGGCGTCGACGGTGGCCGAGACGGCCTCGACGGCGAACCGGATCCGGTTGGCGACCGGGCCTCCGTAGCGGTCCGTGCGCAGATTGGCGTTGGACGAGAGGAACTGCGAGATCAGATAGCCGTTGGCGCCGTGCAGCTCCACGCCGTCGAAGCCCGCGTCGACGGCGCGGCGGGCGGCCTGGGCGTACGACCGCGCGTGCTCGGGCACTTCGGCGGTGCCCAGGGCGCGCGGCGTCGGGGCGGGCTGGGGCCCGTTCGGAGTGAACACCTCGCCGACGGCGGGGACGGCCGAGGGCCCGACCGGCCGCATACCGGTGGTGTCGGGATGCGAGACCCGGCCGCCGTGCATGATCTGGGCGAAGATCCGTCCGCCGTTGGCATGGACGGCGGCGGTCACGGGACGCCATGCGGCGACCTGCTCATCGGTGTGCAGTCCCGGCGTACCCGGATTGGACTGCCCGATCACGCTCGGCTGCACTCCCTCGCTCACGATCAGCCCGGCCGTGGCCCGCTGGGCGTAGTAGGCGGCCATCGACGGTGTCGCCAGACCGCCGGCGGCGGCCCGTACCCGGGTCATCGGGGCCATGACCACCCGGTTGGGCAGCGTCAGGCCGCCGAGCCGGTAGCTGGTGAAAAGGGTCGTCACGTCAGGACTCCTTCGCGGTGCGCCGCGCCCGGACCTCGGGCGCAGCAGCTACGCTAAAACCTCACATTGATGTCAGAGGCAAGCTCTGTTCAGAGGCAAGCCCTGTGGCGCAGGACACAACCGGGAGGACTTCGTGCGGATCGGCGAGCTCGCGTCACGGGCCGGAGTCAGCGTCAGGTCCGTGCGCTACTACGAGGAGCAGGGACTGCTCACCAGTACCCGCAGTTCCAGCGGCCAGCGGCACTACACGGACGACGAGGTCGAACGGGTCGCGTTCATCCAGCGGCTCTACGCCGCGGGCCTGTCCAGCCGCACCATCACCGAACTGCTGCCCTGCGTCGACGCGCCCAGCGAGGAGAACTCCGACGCCGCGCTGGAGCGGATGGCACAGGAGCGCGACCGGCTCTCCGCACATATCGCCGATCTCCTGCAGACCAGGGACGCACTCGACGCGCTGGTGGCCACGGCCCGCGCGTACCGGGAACAGCTGAGGACGGCCCTGGCCGGCTGACCGGACAGGGCCCAGGTGTTGGGCCTGCATCGCGGCGGGCTGTCTACGCGTCACGTGCGTGTCTGCGTCCGTCCGGTGCCATGCCGCTCACTCCACCGAGGGAACGGTTCCGGTCGGTCCGCGGCTCCGGGGTCGGTTTGCATGATCATACGATGAACCCTGCTTCTGGCCGGATCGCCGAGGCAGGCGCCCATCACGCGAACCCACATCTGCCCGAAGGGGAACGATGAAGCGCGCAAACACGTTCGTCCGTACCACCAGAATCGCGGCTGCGGCAGCCGTGGCCATGTCCATGGCCCTGGCCGCCTTCGCGGTTCCCGCGTCCGCCGATTCGGACCGGCATCCCGGGAAACACCAGGGCCGGGTCTTCGTCCAGACCGACAGCACCAGTGGCAACAAGGTCGTCGCCTACCACCGCGCTCCGGACGGCTCCCTCCACAAGCGAGCCATCTACACCACGGGCGGCAAGGGCGGGATCCTCGGCGGCTCGGTCGTCGACCATCTCGCCTCCCAGGGATCCCTCACCCATGACCGTCGCCACAATCTGCTGTACGCCGTCAACGCCGGCAGCAACTCGGTCACCGTGTTCTCCGTCGACGGCGACCGGCTCCACCGCCGGCAGGTCATCTCCTCCGGCGGTACGTTCCCCGTCAGCGTCACCGTGCACGAGGACCGCGTGTACGTCCTCAACGCACGCAAGGGCGGATCCATCCAGGGCTACCGGCTCATGGACAAGAGACTCCACCGCGTTCCGGCATGGCACCGCGAGCTGCGTCTGAACACCTCCACCGCACCGGAGTTCCTCCACACGCCCGGGCAGATCATCTTCACCCCGGACGGATCGCGGCTCGTGGTGAGCACCAAGATGGGCGGCAACAGCATCGAGGTCTTCCCGCTCGACCGCTCCGGCGCGCCCTCGGCCCGGCCCGTCGTCAGCAGCAAGGCCGGCTCGGCTCCCTTCGGTCTGACCTTCGACCGGCGAGGCCGCCTCGTGGTCGCGGACGCGGGCCCCAACGCCGTCCTGACCTTCCGTATCGAGAACGACAGCGATGTCACACTCCTCGACGACATCCTCACCGGCCAGCAGGCCAGCTGCTGGGTCACCCGCGCCGGCAACCGCTTCTACGTCTCCAACGCCGGCAGCAACACCGTCTCCGGCTTCCGGCAGAGCCGTGGAGCCCGGCTCGCTCCGCTCGGCAACACCACCACCGGTACGGGCACCGTCGACAGTGCCGTCACACCGGACAACCACTTCCTGTACGTACAGACCGGAGGCGTGGGCGCTGTCGACGGCTTCCGCGTCAACGGCGACGGCTCCCTCACCAAGATCGGCACCACTCCCGTACCCGATGCGGTCGGCGGCGAAGGCATCGTCGTTCTCTAGGGTTTTTCGTTTGGATCAGGCTGGGCGAGCCCAGCAAGAGCCAAACGAGAGGCCCTAGCAACACACGCCCTGGTTCCGCGACCGACACATCCGGCCTGGCCTGCGGGCGGGCGGCGGTGTGACGGAACTCTTACGTCCTGATGTGGAATCAGCCTTGTGCGCGCCGGGTTCCGTACCGTCCTCGACATGCGAGTACTTGTCACGGGAGGCGCTGGTTTCATCGGCGCGCACATTGTCACGGCACTGAACGAGCGCGGGCACGAGCCCGTCGTTCTGGACGCGTTGCTGCCCGCCGCGCATCCGGAGTCCCCGGTACTGCCGGACGCCGCACTGGTACACGGGGACGTCCGGGACGCGGAGACCGTACGGGCGGTCCTGCGTGGCATCGACGCCGTGTGCCATCAGGCGGCGATGGTCGGGCTGGGCAAGGACTTCGCGGACGCGCCCGCGTATGTCGGCTGCAACGACCTGGGCACGGCGGTGCTGCTCGCGGGAATGGCGGAGGCCGGCGTCCGGCGACTGGTACTCGCCGGGTCGATGGTCGTGTACGGGGAGGGCCGGTACATGTGTCCACGGGACGGGGCCGTGCGGCCCGGGTGCCGCGAGGCCGCCGATCTGGAGGCGGGACGGTTCGAGGTGCGCTGCCCTCACTGCGGCGCCGAACTCGTTCCCGGCCTGGTCGGCGAGGACGCGCCCGTGGATCCGCGCAGTGTGTACGCGACGACGAAGCTGGCGCAGGAGCATCTGGCCGCCGCGTGGGCGCGGAGCGTGGCGGGCCGGGCGGTGTCGCTGCGCTATCACAACGTGTACGGGCCGGGGATGCCGCGGGACACACCGTACGCCGGAGTGGCGTCGTTCTTCCGGTCGGCGCTGGCGAGAGGTGAGGCGCCGCAGGTCTTCGAGGACGGTGCCCAGCGGCGCGACTTCGTCCATGTACGGGATGTGGCGGCGGCCAATGCCCTGGCGCTGGAGGCGGTCGGAGGGCGGGCCGCCGGATCGTCGGCCGTGTACAACACGGGCAGCGGTGAGCCGCATACGATTCTGGAGATGGCCGAGGCGCTGGCCGAGGTCCACGGCGGTCCCGGGCCGGTGGTGACGGGCGAGTTCCGGCTCGGCGACGTACGGCACATCACCGCGGACTCGGCCCGGCTGCGCGAGGAGCTGGGCTGGCGGCCACAGGTGGGTTTCGCCGAAGGGATGGCCGAGTTCGCACGGGCGCGACAGCGTGCTTCCGCGGCGCCGCAGCCGTCCTGACACCGACACCGCAGCGGTCCTGAACCCGTCACCGCAGCGGGCCCGCCCCCGACCACAGCGGTCCGCGGGCCCGTGGTAGGGGCCGTTGGTGCCGCAGGTCCCGCCCTACAGCGCCGGGGCCGGCAAGGGCAGCGTCACCTCGAAGCGGCAGCCGCCGTGCACATTGCGTACCTCTGTGCGTCCGGCGTGGGCCTCCACGATGCCGCGGACGATCGCGAGGCCGAGTCCGGCGCCGGCCGGCGGAGTCCGGGCGGCGCTGCCCCGCCAGCCGGTGTCGAAGACCCGTGCCAGATCCTCGTCCGGTATGCCGCCGCAGCTGTCCGTCACCGACAGGACCACGGCGTCGGCGTGGCGCTCGGTGGCGACGGCGACCGTGCCGTCGGCAGGAGTGTGATGGATGGCGTTGACGAGGAGGTTGGCGAGGACCCGTGTCATTTCCTTGCCGTCCACCTCCACCGGCACGGGTTCGACCCCGTCGCCGATCAGCCGTACCCCGCGTTCATGGGCGAGCGGATGGACTCCGGCGAGCGCGTCGCCCACCAGGTCGTAGACCGAGAGCCGGCTCGGGCTGAGTGCCAGGGCTCCGGCGTGGATCCGGGACAGTTCGAACAGATCGCCGACCATGGAGTTGAGCCGGTCGACCTCGGTGCCGATCTGCCGGTGGTAGCGGGCCGGATCGTCGGCCACACCGTCCTCCAGCGCCTCCGACATGGCGCGCAGCCCGGCCAGTGGCGTGCGCAGATCGTGGGAGATCCAGGCGACCAGCTCGCGGCGCGAGGTCTCCAGCGCCCGCTCCCTCTCGCGGGAGGCGGCCAGTCTGGCGCTGGTGGCGGCGAGCTGCCGGGAGAGCGCGGCGAGTTCGGCGGTGGCCGGGCCGGACGGAGCGGCGAAGCTGCCGTCGTCGCCGAAGTCGCGGGCGGCGAGCGCGAGATCGCGGCTGCGCGCCACGACCCAGCGGCCCAGCAGCAGGGCGGTGGCCAGGGAGACGGTGGCGGCCATGGCCACCACGAGTGTGACGACGGTGAGATCGTGCCTGGAGAGGAACATCGCCTGGGCGACGGCGAGTGTTCCGGTCAGCATGGCGGTGACCGTGACGGCGGCCACCACGGTGAGGGAGACGGCGACCGAGCGGTGGCGCACCAGACGCAGGGCGACGGCGCCGAGGACTCCGGCGCAGGCCGCTCCGGCCAGGGCGAAGGCGGCGATCAGCAGCAGATCCTTCACAGCGCCTCCGCCGTCCCGGGCCGGACGTCGAAGCGGTAGCCGACGCCCCATACGGTCTGGATGAGCCGTGGCCGGGCGGGATCGTCCTCGATCTTGGCGCGCAGCCGCCGGACATGGACGGTCACGGTAGACAGGTCACCGAAGTCCCAGCCCCATACCTCCCGCATCAGATCCTCCCGGCTGTGCGCTCGTCCGGGATGGCGCAGGAAGTGCGCGAGGAGGTCGAACTCCCTGAGCGTGAGGGCGAGTTCACGGCCGTTCTTGGAGGCACGGTGGGTGGGCGGGTCCAGGGCGAGACCGGCACCGCGCAGCGGGCCGTCGGGTCCGGTGACCGCCTGGGCACCTCGGCCGCGGCTGCGGCGCAGTACGGACTCGATGCGCAGGACGAGCTCTCGCGGGCTGAAGGGCTTGGTGACGTAATCGTCCGCGCCGAGCTCCAGCCCGGCGATCCGGTCCTCCTCGTCGCCGCGCGCGGTGAGCATGACCACCGGCACCGGGCCCATGGCGCGGAGCCTGCGGCACACCTCCAGTCCGTCCAGTCCCGGCAGCATCAGATCCAGGACGATCAGGTCCTGTCTGTGCCGTGCGGCGCTGTCGAGTGCGGCCGGACCGTCGGCGGCGTGTTCCACCGTGAAACCGGCGCGTTCCAGATATCCGGTGACGACCTCGGCGACCGTTGGATCGTCGTCGACGATCAGGATGCGGCCGGGCGGGATCCGGGTGCTCGGCCCGGGCGGGATCTGCGTGCTCATGGGGGCAAGCGTCGCATCAGCCGGCCTTTCCGTGTCCGGCCGCCGGGGGAGCGAAGAGCGACGTCCGCGTTTCGTAAGGAGTCGATGTCCGCTATGTCCGTCCGGAATTCCTACGGTGAGGACCGTGACCGTAGATGTCGTACTTCCCTGTCTGAACGAGGCCGAGGCCCTGCCCTGGGTGCTCGCCCGTGTTCCCGCCGGCTGGCGGCCCGTTGTGGTCGACAACGGATCCACCGACGGATCCGCCGAGCTCGCGGCCGAGCTCGGCGCCACCGTGGTGCACGAGTCCCGCCGCGGCTTCGGCGCCGCCTGCCACGCCGGGCTGCTGGCCGCCGAGGCCGACATCGTGTGCTTCTGCGACTGCGACGCCTCACTCGATCCCGGGCTGCTGGCCGGCTTCGTACGAACAGTCGCCGACAGCGGGGACGGCGGAGCCGACCTCGTACTCGGACGGCGCAGACCTCAAGGGCGAGGCGCCTGGCCGGTGCATGCCCGCGCCGGGAATCTCGCGCTGGCCCGGATGCTGCGCCGGCGCACCGGTCTGCGGCTGCACGACCTGGGACCGATGCGGGCCGCACAGCGCGAGGCACTGCTCGGTCTGGATCTGACCGACCGGCGCAGCGGCTATCCGCTCCAGATGGTGGTCCGCGCGGCCGACGCAGGATGGCGGATACGGGAGGTCGACGTCCCGTATCTGCCGCGGACCGGAAAATCCAAGGTCACCGGCACCTGGCGAGGAACGTGGCAGGCCGTGCATGACATGCGTCGAGTACTCGCCGAACCGGACACCGGCAGCGTGGACGCCGAACCGGACACCGGCAGTGCGGACGCGGCCATGACAGGAGCCGGCCGGTGACCACTGTTCTCGTCATCGCCAAGGAACCGGTGCCGGGCCGCGTCAAGACCCGCCTCACACCGCCCTTCAGCCCGAAGGAGGCCGCCGCGCTGGCCGAGGCCGCGCTCGCCGACACACTGACCACGGTGGCACGGGTCCCGGCCGGGCGCCGGGTACTGGTGCTGGAAGGGCGGCCCGGGCCATGGCTGGTGCCGGGCTTCGACGTGGTCCCGCAATGCGCCGGAGGTCTGGACGAGCGGCTCGCCGCCGCCTTCGCCGCGTGCACCGGCCCGGCCCTGCTCATCGGCATGGACACTCCGCAGGTCACCGCCGGTCTGCTGGCCCCGGCGATCGCGCCGGACGCCTGGCAGGAGCACGACGCCTGGTTCGGGCCCGCCGTCGACGGAGGCTTCTGGGCGCTGGGACTGGCGGAACCGGATCCGGCGCTGCTGCGCGGGATACCGATGTCGGTGCCGGAGACCGGAGCCGTACAGTACGCGCGGCTCGTCGCCGCCGGGCTGCGGATCGGACAACTGCCGAAGCTGCGGGACGTGGACACCGCCGAGGACGCGCGGCTGGTGGCCGCCGGGGCCGGCACGGGCAGCTTCGCCACCCTGTACGCGGCGACAGCGGCCACACTGCACGCGCGGCCGGCTCCGGCCGAGGACGCTCCCGGCGGCCGACCGGTCCGCGCATGACGGCACGAGGACCGAGGACGGCGGAGGCACCCGGCAGCACCCTTCCGTACCCCGCAGCCTGGCACGAGGATCCTTACTCCGACGCCCTGCGCAGCGGACAGGGCCCGCTCTTTCTGCGCCGGAACGACGGCTGGCTGCTGCCCCTTGAGGTGGAGCGCTGGTGCACCGCCCCGGACACCGCGGACCTGAGTGTGCTCGCACGGTGCGAGGGCTCGGTCCTGGACGTCGGATGCGGTCCCGGCCGGCTGGTCACCGCCCTCGCGGCGCGCGGACAGCGGGCGCTCGGCATTGATGTCAGCCCCGCGGCGGTGGCTCGTACCGAACAACTGGGCGGGCTCGCGCTGTGCCGGTCGGTTTTCGAGCCACTGCCCGGAGAAGGGCGCTGGGACACCACACTGCTCATCGACGGCAACATCGGCATCGGCGGAGATCCGGAAGCCTTGCTCGGGCGCCTGGGGAAGATCGTCCGCCGGGACGGGACCGTCATTGTCGAATGCCTCGCGCTGGACGTGGACGAGCGGTGCGAGGTGCGGCTCGACAACGGCCGTGGCGGGCTGGGCACGCCCTTCGCCTGGGCGCGGGTCGGCGCCCGTGCCCTGAGCGGATACGCCGCGGCGGCCGGCTGGGTCCGACGGCATCAATGGCCGGTGGCGGGACGCGTCTTCGTGGAACTCGCCCGCGCTCAGGACCGGGCCTGAGCCCGGACGCCACGAGGCGGACCTGACAGACAGCGGACCTGACACCTTACGAAATACGGACGCCGGCCCGTGTGAGGCCGGTTTCGTCCACTCCCGCTGCCACGCTGTCGCCATGAACAGCCTCCGTACCGCCGTCACGGCTCTGCTGCTGACGGCCCTGGCCACCACACTCGCGCTGACCATACGGAAGGACGGCTACTACGCGGATCCGGCGGGGCTGTCCTGGTGGTACGCGGCCTCCTGGACATTGTTCGCCTCGGCGGCCTGGGCCCTGCGCAAGGTGCCCGCCCGGCAGGTGGTTCCGCTCGTGCTGGCGGGCGCGGTCGTGGTCGCCGCCACCGGACTGGTCGCGGCTCCCCGTACGAGTACCGACTCCTTCCGCTACGCCTGGGACGGCCGGGTGCAGGCCGCCGGGATCTCTCCGTACGACCACACTCCGGCGGATCCCGCACTCACACGCCTGCGCGACGACTGGCTCTTCCCGCACGGCGCCGCCTGTTCCGGTCCGGGCAGGGCGCCGGTCGAGGCGGGGACCTGCACCAGGATCAACCGTCCCCAGGTGCCCACCATTTACCCGCCCGTGGCGGAGGGATACTTCCTGCTGGTCCATGAGCTCTCGCCGCGGGACGTCCGCCACAAGGGCCTCCAGACCGGCGCGGCGCTGCTGTCCGTGGTGACGGCCGGCGCCCTCCTGATGATCCTGCGGCGGCGCGGCGATCCGCGGAACGCGGCGTACTGGGCCTGGTGTCCGGCGGTGCCCGTCGAGGCGGTGAACAACGCGCATGTCGATGTGCTCGCCGTCCTGTTGTCCGTCGTCGCGCTCGGAGTGGTCGTCCGGCGCCGGACGGCGGGCGGTGCGCTGCTCGGCCTCGGGATCGCCGCCAAGATGCTGCCCGTTGTCCTTCTGCCGGGCGCCCTGTCCGGCGTACGGCGGGTCCGTGACGCGATCGCCGTGGTGCTGTCCGCCGGCGCGGCCGTGGGACTTGTCTATCTGCCGTACCTCATCGGCTCCCACGCGTCCGTCCTCGGCTATCTCGGCGGCTACGCCGAGGAGGAAGGGTACGAGGATGCCTCGGCCCGGAACCGCTATGCCCTGCTGCGTCTGCTGGTGCCCGACGCCTGGGCGCTGCCGCTGGCCGTGGCCGTCGTGGTCGCGGTGGCCGGGTATGTGCTGCGCCTGGGTGAGCCCGAACGCCCTTGGAGCGGAGCCCTGTTGGTGACCGGGACCGCGTTCCTGGTCATGACTCCCGGCTACTCCTGGTACGCACTGCTGCTGATCGCGCTCGTCGCCCTCGACGGCCGCTGGGAATGGCTCGGCATCGCCCTCGCGGGCGCGGCCACCTATGTCACCGGCCGGGCGCTCGGCGGCGGTACGGGCACGGTCGCCTACGCACTCGCCGCCGTCGCGGTCCTGGCCGGATGGGCCGTACGACGGCGGCGGGCGGCGGCGGGCCGGAGCCCTGAAAGCGAG
>NZ_FMDK01000066.1 GCF_900091995.1 Streptomyces sp. MnatMP-M17 | reverse complement strand
CTCAACCCACGCGCCCCCCGCGACCGCCTCCGGGTCGGCCGCGAGCGGACCGGTCAGGATCGCCCGCGCGCCCAGCTCTTCGAGCCGGGCGGACATCTCCGGCTCCGGCAGCGCGGGATCGACCGGCGCGACCACCAGCCCGGCCCGTGCCGCGCCCAGCAGCGCGACGACGAACTCGGCGGTGTTGGCGCAGACAAGACCCACCGCGTCACCGCGCCGCAGCCCCGCGCCGCCGAGGCGCACGGCCATGTCGTCGGCCAGGGCGGCGAGAGTGCCGTAGGACAGGTCCGCCCGGTTGCCGGTGACGGTGACGACGAGCGCCCTGGCGCCGGGACAGTCGCGTACCTGCCGGTCCAGGAGATCCACGAGGCCCGTGACCGCCGGGGGCCGGTACCGGTTCGTGTCGCACACGGACGCCGTAGTGGGAACGGCCATGACCACCATCTCCTCGCTCTGGAACTCATACCGGATCTGAGGAATCTGAGGAAACCGTCATCTGCGAGCCTGCGCTGGCGCGAAGTGTCCGTCCAATACGCGCTGGTGAACAGTTGATAGCAAATGTTTATCAAGGGAGCTGCCGCGCTTCCCGCGCTCCCGCGACCAGCATCAATAAATGCTGTTTATCGGTTGGTCGCCGATAGGTCTTGGACGCGAGCACGCACGCCGAACATGGTGGGACGAGAAGCCGCACAGGCATGACCGCCCAAGGAGGACCTCGGAGCCATGACCGCCCCTTCCGCACTGGAGACCGCGTCGACCGCCGACGTTCCGGCCGAGGCCGAGCTCACCGACGGGTACCACCTGGTCGTCGACGCGCTGAAGCTGAACGATGTCGACACCATCTACGGGGTGGTCGGCATCCCGATCACCGACCTGGCCCGCCTCGCGCAGGCCCAGGGCATCCGTTACATCGGCTTCCGCCACGAGAGCAACGCCGGTCACGCGGCGGCGGCGGCCGGTTACCTCACGAAACGGCCGGGCGTCGCTCTGACGGTGTCCGCGCCGGGCTTCCTCAACGGCCTCGTCGCACTCGCGAACGCCACCACGAACTGTTTCCCGATGGTGCAGATCTCCGGCTCCAGCGAGCGGCATCTCGTCGACCTCAAGCAGGGCGACTACGAGGAGATGGACCAGCTCGCCGCCGCTCAGCCGTTCGTGAAGGCCGCCTACCGCGTGAGCCGTGTCGAGGACATCGGCCGAGGTATCGCCCGCGCACTGCGCACCGCGATCTCGGGCCGGCCCGGCGGTGTGTATCTCGACATCCCGGCCGCGGTGCTCGGCTCCATCATGGACGCCGAGGAGGGCGCCAAGACGCTGAGCCGTCTGGTCGACCCGGCGCCGCGCCAGCTCCCGGCCCCCGAGGCCGTGGATCGCGCGATCGAGCTCCTGGCGGGCGCTCAGCGCCCGCTGGTGGTGCTCGGCAAGGGCGCCGCGTACGCGCAGGCCGACGAGCGGATCCGGGAGTTCATCGAGTCCACGGGCATCCCGTACGTACCGATGTCGATGGCGAAGGGCCTGCTGCCCGACAACCACCCGCAGTCGGCCGCCACCGCCCGTTCGCTGGCGCTGCGCAAGGCCGATGTCGTGGTGCTCCTCGGCGCCCGGCTGAACTGGCTGCTCAACCACGGCGAGGCTCCGCAGTGGAACCCGGACGCCAAGTTCATCCAGGTGGACATCGAGCCCAAGGAGCTGGACAGCAACCAGCCCATCGCCGCGCCGCTCGTCGGAGACATCGAGTCGGTGCTCGAAGTGCTCGCCGAGCGGACCAAGCCGGGCCAGATCGCGGCTCCGGCCGCCTGGCGGGAGGAGCTGGCGGCGCGCTCGGCGCAGAATGTCGCCAAGATGGCGGAGCGGCTCAAGGCCGATCCGCACCCGATGCAGTTCATGGGCGCCCTCAAGGCCGTACGTGATGTCGTCCACGAGCGCCCCGAGACGTACATCGTCAACGAGGGCGCCAACGCGCTGGACATCGCGCGCAATGTGATCGACATGCAGGTGCCGCGCCACCGCCTCGACAGCGGTACGTGGGGTGTCATGGGCATCGGCATGGGCTACGCGATCGCCGCCGCCGTCGAGACCGGCGCGCCGGTCGTGGCCGTGGAGGGCGACAGCGCCTTCGGCTTCAGCGGTATGGAGCTGGAGACGATCTGCCGCTACAAGCTGCCCGTCGTCACCGTCATCATGAACAACGGCGGTGTCTACCGCGGCGACGACATCAACCCGCTGGAGACCGACCCGTCGCCGACGACGCTGATGCTCCAGGCGCGCCACGACCTGATGATCGAGGCGTTCGGCGGCAAGGGCTACCGCGCGACCACGCCCGCCGAGGTCACCGCCGCCCTCACCGAGGCGCTGGCCTCAGGCGGCCCGGCGCTCATCGACTGCGCGATCGATCCCTCGGCCGGCACCGAGAGCGGTCATATCGCGCACCTCAACCCGAAGGGCATCACCGTCGGCAACATCACGCCGGCGAAGAAGTAGACGCTCCGCGTGGACGCCGCGCGCAGACGTTCCGCCCTCCCGCTGAACCACTCGCGTACTCCTGAACCCCCGCGTACTCCGCACACCGCACACTCCACCCTCGCACCGAGAACATTCACGAGAAGGAAGCCATCATGAGTGAAAAGCCGCTCGCCGGAATCAAGGTGATCGACTTCACCGGGGTCCAGGCCGGTCCCGCGTGCACCCAGATGCTCGCCTGGTTCGGCGCCGACGTCATCAAGGTCGAGCGCCCCCAGGGCGGCGACGTGACCCGCAACCAGCTCCGGGACATCCCTGACCTCGACGCGCTCTACTTCACCATGCTGAACAGCAACAAGCGCTCGCTGGCCATCAACACCAAGACCCCCGAGGGCAAGGAGGTCATGGAGAAGCTGATCCGCGAGTCGGACATCCTGGTCGAGAACTTCGCGCCGGGCGCCATGGACCGTATGGGCCTGAGCTGGGAGCACATCCACGAGCTGAACCCGCGGCTGATCTTCGGCTCGGTCAAGGGCTTCAACGACGACTCGTCGTGGAACGACCTCAAGGTCTACGAAAACGTCGCCCAGGCCGCCGGTGGCGCCGCGTCCACCACGGGCTTCTGGGACGGCCCGCCGACCATCAGCGGCTCGGCCCTCGGCGACAGCAACACCGGCATGCACCTGCTGATCGGCCTGCTGACCGCGATCATCCAGCGCAATGCGACCGGTCTGGGCCAGAAGGTATCGGTGTCCATGCAGGACGCCGTGCTCAACCTGACCCGCGTCAAGCTCCGTGACCAGCAGCGCCTGGAGAAGATCGGCTACCTGGAGGAGTACCCCCAGTACCCGCACGGCGAGTTCGGCGACGCGGTGCCCCGCGGCGGCAACGCCGGCGGCGGCGGCCAGCCCGGCTGGATCCTGAAGTGCAAGGGCTGGGAGACCGACCCCAACGCTTATATCTACTTCACGATCCAGGAGCAGAACTGGAAGCGCACCGCTGAGGCCATCGGCCACCCCGAGTGGGTCGACGACCCGGACTACACGACCGCCCGGGCCCGCCAGCCGCGCATCATGGAGATCTTCGGCGAGATCGAGAAGTGGCTGGCCGACAAGACCAAGTACGAGGCGGTCGACATCCTGCGCGAGTGGGAGGTGCCCTGCGCGCCCGTGCTCAGCATGAAGGAGCTCGCCGAGGACCCGGACATGCGCAAGAGCGGCACGATCGTCGAGGTCGAGCAGAAGGAGCGCGGCACGTACCTGACCGTGGGCAGCCCGGTCAAGTTCTCCGCCTTCAAGCCCGACATCAAGGGTGCGCCGCTGCTCGGCGAGCACACCGACGAGGTTCTCGCGGACCTCGGCTACGACGCGAACGACATCCGCAGGCTGCACGAGGGCAACGTCGTCGCCTGATGCGGTGACTCGTGGCCGTACGACCGATTCCCGGGTGCCCCGCGCGCGATCCGCGTGCAGGGCACCCGTTTGTGTGCGGAGTGTGTACGGCGGAGTACAGCAGCTTCAGCGTGATGGGCCGACCTCCCGCGCGTACGGGACTGCTCTCGCCCGGGTGCGGCCCGCGCGGGAGAATGGGCGTGAGCACCCGGTTCGCCGTGAGCATCCGCTTCGTACCTCGGCGGCAAGCCGAAAGGATCACGAGATGGTCGACACAGGATTCTCTTCGTTCGACACGATGGTGGACAAGGCCAACCACATACTCAAGGAGATCGAGAAGCCCTACGGATGGCCGAAGGAACGCCGGAAACAGTCCTACGCCGCTCTGCGGGCGGTTCTGCACCAGCTGCGGGACCGGTTGTCGGTCGAGGAGAGCGCGCAGTTCGCCGCTCAGCTCCCGACGTTGCTGCGCGGTATCTACTACGACGGCTGGAAGCCCGCCGAAACGCCGGTGAAGATGCACAAGGAGGAGTTCCTCGAACGCGTCAAGCGGGACTTCCGCTACTCGGTCGACGGCGGCACCGAGCAGTTGGTGCATACCGTCCTCACAGCCCTCCAGCAGCACATCAGCGAGGGAGAGTGGAAGGACCTCAAGGCGCATATGCCGACCTCGCTGGCCGCCGTCCTGCCGGACGGCCCTGCTCCTGAGGCGCCCCGCGAGAAGCCTGAGAAGCCTGCCTCCGAGGCCCCGCGCTGAGGCCCTTGCTTCAGAGGCCCGGCTCGCGAAGACAGAGGCCCGGCTCGCGAGAGCGGCCCCACCGGCGAGGGGGTACGCCGATGGGGCCGAGGAGCCCGTGCGGCCGGGGGGGTAGGCCGCGAGCTCGGCTCATCACAGCCCCTGCCCCGGGTCGGGCAACGTATGCCTGGCGACCGTCGACTAATTTTCCTGCTTCTTCTTGGCCGTCTGAGGCACGTACAGCTTGATGTCCGTCAGGCTCGCGCTGCCCTCGTACACATTGGTGTACAGGTCACCGATGACGAAGGAGTCCGGATACGCCGAGCCGGCCGGCCACTGGTCCGGCCATCGCGCGCTGCCGTTGTTGTCGTTCTGGACGAGTGTGTTGTTGAAGCGGCCGTCGTACTCGCCCGGCTTGACGTTGTAGTGCCAGATCGGCTGGTTGTTGACGATGAAGTTCCGGTGGAAGCGCAGTGTCTTCCGGCCGGCCCGGGCGAAGTTGCCGCTGGCCTCCAGGGTGTAGCCGGTGGCGTCGCGCTCGATGGCGAAGACATAGTCCTGATTGGGCATCAGCTCGGGCTGGAGCTCCGCCGCCGAGCTGAGCTGCTGCTCGGCCACTCCACCGGAGCAACTGGACATGAACCACTGCGAGTTGCCCGCGAGACCGCCCTTGCCCGGCGTCCAGTTCGGGAGTCCGCTGATCCACATGTTGACGGTGTTGAAGCTGCTGTCCCGGTAGTTGTAGTACGTGTTGGTGCTGGAATTGCAGACCCGGCCTCCGGTGCCGCTGCCGACCCGGTCGGGATGCTGGGAGAACGAGTCCATCAGCACCTTGCGGCGGTAGTGCCAGAAGTGATTGTTCCGTGGCGCGGGATCCGCGAAGTCGACGATCGACAGATAGTGGAAGCCGTTGTAGCCGTAGTTGCCCTCACGGACGTCCTGCCACTCGCAGTACGGCGCCGACGCGTCGCCCTCCCAGCCCGGGCTGTTGGAGCCCTCGCCCCAAGGGTGCTGGGTCTTGCAGCCGTCCTTGCTGTAGCCGTTGATCCGGTTGTCGTAGTCGATCGTGCCGTTCCGCTTCCCGCCGAAGTCGATGGTCTTCAGCCGGTATTCGATACGGTACTGGTCGGGAAGCTGCTCGGTGGGACGGAAGATGGCGCCACCGGTGTGATCGGGCACCTTGAGCTGGGCCACCGTCTTGCCGCCCGCCCTGCCGTTCGTGATGGACGGCGCCTTCTCGATCCGGCCGTCCTTGTTCCAGTCGCGGGCGGAGAGCGAGGCGGTCAGCCAGCCGCCGTCGCCCACCGGGAACTCCTTGCGGTAGGTGTCGAAGGAGTTGAACGCGGTGTTCCAGGCAGGGCCGTAGTCATTGGCGTACCACTGCCCGCTGTCGTCCATGATCGTGTCGAAGGGCTCGGCATAGGTCTCGCGCGTCCAGGGCGCGCCGCCGGGATCGAGCGTCTTCGAGAAGTCCTCGGAGTGCAGCAGCCGCCAGGCCACCTTGGGATCCTTGCCCTGCGGCTCCGGCGCCGCGGACGCGGTGTCGAGCGAGAGCGGCAGGACGAGCGCGCCGCAGACGAGGCCCGTCAGCGCGTAGTGGTGCTTCCGGCGCGGCCGTAACCGCGTACGGACACCGGCACGGGTGGTGCTTGTGGGAGTGCGGCTCATCAGAAGTTGCCCTTCGGGTCGTAGTACTTCTCCGCGTTCTCCTTGGTGACACGTGGTGAGGGAACGACCGTGTCCTTCTCGGTCTTCTTGCCGTCGAGAATGTCCACGGCCCTGTCCAGACCGAGACTGCCGATCACATCGGCGTCATTGAGGCCCGTGACCAGGTAGTTGGTGCCGTCGAGAATGGCCTTGAGCGCCTCCGCCTGCCCGTCGACACCGGCCAGCACGATCCTGTCGGCGCGGCCCGCGTCCTTGATCGCGCGCTGCGCGCCCAGGCACATGGCGTCGTTCTCGCAGAAGACGGCGTCGATGTCGGCGTGCGAGGCGAGCAGGCTCTCCATCACATTCAGTCCGCCGTCGGAGCTCCAGTTGCCGAAGTCGGGCGCCTCGACCAGCTCGATACCGGGCGCGCTCTCCAGAGCCGCCTTCACACCGTCGGTACGGGCCTGGCCGATGCTGTTGTCGGCGGGACCGCCCTTGACCAGCGCGACCGTACCGCCGTCGGGCAGCCGCTGCGCCAGGAACTCCCCGTTCTGTTTGCCGATCGCCTCGTTGTCCGGGCCGATCCAACTGCTGTACGTACCGGTCCGGAACTTGCGGTCGACCAGAACGGCGGGTTTGCCGGCCGCCTTGATGGAGTTGAGAACGGCGGGCGCCGACTCCAGCGGGCCGCCCGAGACGATCACCGCGTCGACGTTCTTGCTCAGCAAGTCCTCGACGTTGGAGGCGAGTTTGGCCGCGTCACCGCCCGCGTCGGTGCTGACGATCTCGACGTTCTTCTTCTCCGCCTGCGCCTTGATGGCCCGGTCCATACCGTTGAAGTAGGGCCCGCTGAGAGTGAAGTTGGCGACGCCGATGGTGTACGAACCGTCTCCCGCGCCTGCGTCGCCGCCGGAGGAGCAGCCGGCCAGGGCGGCGGCGAGGGCTCCGGCCACCAGCACACCGGATACTTTCTTCATGATCATGACAATCTTGCCTTTCCGGGATCCGCGAGGTTCGGCGCGCCGGCCGTACGGAACCGTCCGGTGCGCTGTACGAGAATGACGGCGACGATGATCAGGCCCTTGAGCACCTGCTGCCAGAAGCTCTGTACGTCGTACAGATTGAGCAGATTGTTGATCAGCGCCAGGACGAGCACTCCGGCGAAGGTGGCCCGTACCGATCCCTTGCCGCCGGCCAGACTGGCACCGCCGATCACACAGGCGGCGATCGCGTCGAGTTCGAAGGCCGTGCCGACGCTGGGCTGGGCGATACCGACGCGGCTGGCGAGGATGACGCCCGCGAGTCCCGCGCAGGCGCCGCTGATCGTATAGGCGAGCACGATATGGCGGCGGACACCGATACCGGCCAGCCGTACGGTCTCCGCGCTGCCGCCGATCGCGACCAGCGAGCGGCCCGCCGGAGTGCGGCTCAGAAAGATCCCGCCGACCAGGAACACCGCCAGCATGATCAGGGTGGAGAGGGGCAGCGGGCCGAGCACCGCCGAGCCCAGTTCGAAGAAGCCTTCCTTCTCGGGCGCGACGGGCGTCTCCGAGTAGACGAAGGCCAGTCCTCTGATGGTGGTGAGCGCCGCCAAGGTCACCACGAACGGCGCCAGTTGGAACCGGGCGATCAGCACTCCGTTCATCAGGCCGAAGCCCATCCCGGCGGCCAGACCGATCAGCATCGCGAGCGGGACCGGCAGTCCGGCCGAGAGTCCCGCGGCGACGATGCCGGAGAAGGCGACCACCGAGCCGACCGAGAGATCGATGCCACCGGTGAGGATCACGGTGAGCATGCCGAAGGCCAGCAGTCCCGTGGTGACCATCTGCTTGAGCAGATTGGTGAGATTGCCCTCGGTGAGAAAGGCGTCCGTGGTCGAGCCGGCGATCGCGACGAACGCCACGAGCAGCACGGCGAACCCGGCCTCCAGAGTGAGATCGCGTCCGGCCACGACCAGCTTGGGCGGTCGGGGCAGCCGGGACGGCCGACGGCCGGGCGGAGCGGGCCCGTCGGAGCCGGCCGGCTCGGCGGGCTGGGCGGAGGTGGTCAGTTGGTCGGTCATGCGGTGTGTCCGATCGCGTGGGCGAGGACGGTGTCCTCGGTCGTACGGTCAGAGGGCAGCTCCGCGGTGAGGCGGCCCTCACGCATCACCAGCACCCGGTCGGTGGCGCCCAGCACCTCCGTCAGATCGGAGGAGATCAGCAGAACGGCCATCCCGGCGCGGGCCAGTTCGTCGAGCATCCGGTAGATCTCGGCTCGGGTCGCCATGTCCACGCCTCGGGTGGGCTCGTCGAGCAGCAGCACACGCGGTCCGGTGAGCAGCCATTTGGCGAGCACGGCCTTCTGCTGGTTGCCGCCGCTGAGAGTGCGTACGGGCAGCTTGGCGCAGTGCGCGGGCCGGATGTCCAGCCGCTCGACCATGGCGGTGACCTCGCGCCGCCGTCTGCCGGTGTCCAGCAGCGGGCCACGAGTGGTGGTACGCAGTGTGGTGAGACCGATGTTCTCCGCGGTGGTGAGGCCGAGCACCAGGCCCGTGCGCTTACGGTCCTCGGTGACCAGCGCGAGCCCGGCGGCGATCGCCTCGCGCGGAGAGCGGAAGAGCTGGGCGCCGTCGGGCGTGGCGCCACTGCCGGACGTGGCAGTGGGACCGCCCTCGGACATGCTCCCGGACGCCGTGACGCTTCCCGCGTGCGCGGGCTCGGCGCCGAAGACACAGCGCGCCAGTTCGCTGCGGCCCGAGCCGACCAGGCCGAAGAGTCCGGTGATCTCGCCCGCCCGCAAGGTGAACGAGATGTCCCGGAACTCGCCCGGGCGGTGCAGTCCGGAGACCGTGAGCAGTGGCTCGCCGGCGTCGGGCCGACGGGTGGGATAGAGCCGGCCGGGCCCTCTGCCCGCCATCAGCCGGATGAGTTCGTTCTCGTCGGTGCGCTCGGGCACGGTCTCGGCGACGATCCGGCCGTCCTTGATCACCACGATGGAGGTGGCCAGTTCCGTCACCTCGGCGAGGCGGTGCGAGACGTACACGATCAGCACACCACGCCGCTGGAGCCGGCGGATCAGCGTGAAGAGCGCCTCCAGATCGCCGCCCGCGAGCACCGCCGACGGCTCGTCCAGCACCAGGATTCTCGGCTCACCGCCCTCGCTCACCAGCGCCTTGGCGATCTCCACCATCTGCTGTCTGGCCACGGTGAGCCGGCCCGCCCTGGTGCGCGGGTCGATCGCGCCGTAACCGATGGACTCCAGCAGTTCACGGGCGCGCGCATGGGCCGCCCGCCAGTCGATGAGACCGCCGAACCGCCGTGGGAAGTGGCCCATGAGGAGGTTCTCGGTGACCGACAGCTCCGGTACGAGCGTCAGTTCCTGATGGACGGTACGGATGCCGTGCGCGTGCGCGTCATGCGGTGAGCGCAGCTCGACGCGCTCACCGTCCAGCCGGAGTTCACCGGCGCTCATCCGTTCCGCACCCGCCAGGATCTTGATCAGCGTGGACTTGCCCGCTCCGTTGGCGCCGACCACGGCGAGCACCTCACCGGCCCGTCCGGTCAGATCCACGCCGTGCAGTACCTCGGTGGAGCCGTACGCCTTGCGCACGCCGCGGATCTCCAGAGCGGTCCGGGCGGTGCTGCTCACCCGAGGGCCTCCATCACCACGACGGTCTTCTGCCGGGTGAACTCCAGGGCCGTGTCATGCAGTCCCTCGGCGGAGCCGCCGGTGTCCCTGGGCCCGCCGAAGGGCAGATTCTCGGCGCGCAGCGCGGTGGAGCCGTTGATGATCACACCGCCGACGTCGAGCCGGTGCGCGAGAGTGAAGGCGCGCTGGATGTCCCGGGTGAAGACGGCCGCCTGGAGTCCGTACGGCGACGCGTTGGCCATCCGTACGGCGTCCAGCGGATCGGCGAACCGGGCGACCGGCGCGACCGGGCCGAAGATCTCCTCGGCGAACGCGGCGCTGTCCTGCGGTACGTCGACGAGGACGGCCGGGTCGCTGAAGGCGCCACGGCGAGGGCCACCGGCCACCTTGCGGGCGCCGTCCGAGACAAGCGCGGCGACCGCGGCCTCGACGCGCTCGGCCGCCTGCTCACTGATCAGCGGTCCGACATCGGTGCCGTCGGCGAGCTGATCGCCGACGGTGAGTTTGGCGGCGCCCGCGAGCAGGGCGTCCACAAAGGCGTCATGGACGCCGTCCTGGACATACACCCGTTTCACCGCGCAGCAGATCTGTCCGTTGCCGCGCGCGAGCCGGCCGAGGACGACGGCGTTGGCGGCCTCCTCGACATCGGCGTCGTCGCAGACGATCAGCGCGTCGTTGCCGCCGAGTTCGAGATGGACCTTCTTCAGGGTGTCGGCGGCGCGGCGGGCGATCTCACGTCCCGCGAGCGTGCTGCCGGTGAGGCTGACGGCGGCTGCGCCCGGGCGGGCGGCCAGTTCCTGAGAGACCTGGACGCCACCGGTGAGCAGTTGGTGGGCGCCCTCAGGAATACCGGCCCGCTCCACGAGCGCACCGATCCGTAACAGGGTGAGCGGGCAGCGTACCGGCGGATGGACCAGGACGGAGTTGCCCGCGGCCAGCGCGGCGGCGGCCTTGTGGGCGTAGAGCTCCACGGGATAGTTGAACGGCACCAGCGCGGCGACCGGGCCCAGCGGCTCCCGGAGTGTGACGGCGAGATGACGCTCCAGACCGGGAACGGCACCGAGCGGGATCTGCCGTCCGAACAGTCTGGTCGCCTCACCGGCGAAGCCCCGGAAGATCCGTATCGCCGCGCCGACCTCCTCGGTCGTCTGGAAGAGCGGCTTGCCGTTCTCGGCAGCGAGGAGCCTGGCCAGCTCCTCGGCCTCGGCCTCGATCAGATCGGCTGTGCGCAGCAGAAGCCGGGCGCGCTCATGGGCGGGCATGGCTGCCATGGCGCGCTGCCCACGCGCGGCGGCGGCGAGGGCGGCGTCGATACGGTCGGAGGTGAAGTCCTCGACATCACCGAGATGCTCGCCTGTTCCTGGATTGTGCACGGACAGCGGTGCGGTACGGGTCGGCATGCGTCGCTCTTCCTGTACGGGCTGTGGCAGGTGCGGGCTTGGCAGGCAGGTGCGGGCTTGGCAGGTGCGATCGGACACTGCGGAAAGTGCTGCGATGGTGGCCCGCCGTGAGCAATTCGTCAACACCTCTAACAAAACCGCTCGACGCCTGGCTCAAGGGCATCGCCTCGCAGGCGGGAGCCCGTACGACGCCTGCGGCGCGGGCGGACGCGCGGGCGCGGATTCTTCCCGGGAGGACGCACAATGAGTGACCGTCACCGTCCCGCCGGCGCGGGTTCCGCCGGTGGCCGGCCCTCGCGAGTGATGCCTGGGCCGTGGTGGGTGCCGCCCGGTGACACGTCATTCATCGACAGGCATCGACCCGGTGCACACCATGGGAAGGAAGCCGAGCGGCTGTCCACCGGTAGGTGTGCCACCGAGCCGTCACCCGGGCGGACGGCGCCCTGACGCCTGTACGCTCCGCAGCCACCGCTCCCGCCCGCCGATTCCTGTCCGCCTGGACCGGCGCCATCCGTATTTCGGCGCGATCAGGACTGGCGCGCGGAGCGACCACCGTACTCACAGTCCCGGGCCCCGGGACCGGTCCGTCCACCGTCCGGCGGGGACTCGCCTGCCCATTGACCGAAAGGCTCCTGTACGAACCTCGCCATCCGCACGGACCATCGGTTGGATGGGCATACGGCACTGAGGTCAGTCAGGGCCCGCTACCGCCCCGCGAGCCGTATCCAAAGGCACCGGTCCACCCTGGAAGGTAGACATGGCCTCTGCGCGCATGAACATTCTCTTACGCACTCCGGCACCGCGCGGCGACTTACGCGTGCCGAGAGGCCGGACCCTGATGATTCATCCGCCCTACGTCCATGACAACTACCTCGCCCGCGAGGACACTCCCTTCGCGCCGGACCGGCTTCCGTTCCTGCCGGTCGCGCCGCTCTACGCCGCCGAGCTGATGGAGCGTCATGAGCTCGCCGAGCCCACGCTCTTCGACTGCCAGCTCCACGATCTGCGTGACGCCGCCGATCTGGAGGAGTACGACTCCTTCGGCATCGCGGTCATGGGCGCCCAGAACATCGCCCCGGCGACCCATGTCCACCGCTATCTCACCGTCGACCGCGGGCTGCCCGCCGATCGTGTGCATATAGGCGGGCAGGGCATAGAGCGGCTCTCCCGTGAGGAGTTCGGACGGATCTTCCCCGGTGCGCACAAGACCGACCGGCAGGCGCTGTCCGGGCTGCCCGGAGCCATGGACATCGATCTGGAGCGCCAGCTCGACAAGCTCCCCGAATCCGATCTGCGCGTCTATCTCGCGCATGAGATGACTCTTCCGTTCAGCCAGGGCTGTATGTTCGGGTGCAGCTTCTGCGGCGCGCAGACGCGCAAGCGCGAGACGTTCTTCAACGTACGGGCCCATCTCGACACCGCCTGCCGGCTCGCCGAGCGCTTCGGGCTCTCCTCGCTCAACCTGTACTGCACCTCGCTGGACTTCTTCCAACAGGCCCTGCCGGGCGGCGACATGGAGCAGCTCACCGCTCAGCTCGAATCCGTCATCGAGCTCAAGGAGCGGTATCCGGGCCTGGACATCGACCTGCACGCGCTCACCCGCGCCGACTCGTACAACGCCGCGATGGTCTCGGACCAGGTACGCGATCTGGTGCTGAGCGCGGGCTTCAACCGCTTCGGCTTCGGTGCCGACGGCGCCGCCTCCGTCGAGGTGCTGCGCGCGATGCGCAAGCACGCCGACACCCTGCGCTCCGATCTGATCACGGCCTTCCAGCACATGGAGGAAAGCGGTCTGGTCCCGGAGATCCTCTATGTGTTCGGCGTTCCCGAGGAGACCGCGGAGACGCTCGCCGAGACCCGCGATCTGTGCGGACTGCTGCTGGAGACCTTCCCGACCTCGGAGTACCGCGGCTTTCCCGCGAAGAACGAGATTCCCGGAAACGCCAACTGGAACCGCGCGGGCTGGAAGGGCTCCGCCGCTCATCAGCGGCTGCTGGACGAGCCCGACCACTTCCTCAATCTCGGCTTCGAGACGCTCGCCAACGAGATCTCCCACGAAGACCCGGAGATGCGGATGCTGGTGAACCGCTACGCCGTGGACATGAGCCGCCACGCGCACGACCTCGGGCGCGTACGCAGCTATCTGACGGTCCCGGTCGCCTCGCCCGACGCCCAGGTCATGGACGACCGCACGCTGGACGGCTTCCGCGAGATCGTCGCCCACTACGCTCCGGAACTGGCGACGGGACTGAACGCCGGCAATCTCGCGGAGCGGCGTACGGCGCTCAACTCCGCGATCCCGAAGGACTACTGACCCGGTCTCCTGCGTACCGCCGCCTCGCTACCGGATCGCGACCAGTACATAGCTGTTGCCGAACTGCCAGACGGGAGCGGCATGTTCGAAGCCGGCCCGGTGCAGCAGTTCCATATGCAGGGACAGCGGCAGCCCTTCGCCGGCCCCGGCGATCGGACCTCGCCGCGCGCGCTCGTCCAGCAGATCCGCGAACTCCGGTTCCCCGGCCGCCGCCGTCCACCAGGACTCCCAGTCCTCATGGGCGAACGCCTGCTGGCGCAGGGCCCGGCAGCGGCCGACGTGCGCGGCGATCCGGGAGTGCCCGGGCCCATGGTGGAGCAGATGGTCGGCGTTGACGAGGACTCCGCCGGGACGCGTCAGCCGCGCCAGCTCCGTATAGGTCCGGCGCAGGGCGGCCTCGGAGAGATAGTGCAGCGCGGTGGTCGAGACGGCCGCGTCCAAGGGCTGCTCCAGCGCCAGAGCCTCCGTCCAGCCGTCCGCTCCGATCTCCGCGTCGACATAGCGGGCGGCGTCCGCGTGGTGGGTACGGGCCAGCTCCAGCAGCAGCGGATCCATGTCGACCGCCACGATCTCCGCCCGCCGCAGTCGGGCGGCCAGCCGGGCGGCCAACGAGCCCGGACCACAGCCGAGATCGAGGATCCGCGGGCGCGGCCGTCCCTCCGTCACATGCTCGACCACATCCGCGATCACCGTGAACCGCTCCTCGCGATCGACCGCGTACCGCTGCTGCTGACGCTCCCATCGCCGCACCCACGACTCGGCTGTCGCCATGCTCAGACCCATGTGACCGTGCCGCCCTCACTCGTCTCGCTCGTCCCGCGCCGGACCGACACCGCCAAATCTACATCTGAAAACGGTTCCCATTCTCCTCCGATGGGTGAGTTTCACTCCAGCGTGGCAAGAACGGCGAGCAGCCGGTCGATTTCCTCGGGCGTGTTGTACACATGTGTGCTCACCCGCACCGAACTGGTCTTCTCACCGGCGCTGCCCTGGCAGTGGCCGTCGGTGCGCACCATGAAGCCATGGCTGAAGAGGATGAATCCCAGATCGCTCGCACCGATGCCGCGATGCCGGAACGTCACGATGCCGCAGCGGTGCTGAATACGGCTGTCCAGCGCCAGACTCCGCTGGCAGCCGAGGATCTCGTAGGCGCCGAGATGCCGCAGCCCGTCGGTCAGCCGGAGCGCGAGGGCGGTCGTCCAGCGCTCGATCCGGTCCGGGCCGGCCTCCCGCAGCCAGTCGAGTGCCGCGGCCAGGGAGGCGATGCCCGTGGTGTTGGGTGTGCCGCTCCAGCCGCCCGGGACGAACCGCGGCCCGCGCGTCTGACGGGCCCAGACGGCGCCGGAACCGGGCAGCGCCAGGGCCTTGTGTCCGGAGAAGGCGACGAAGTCGACATCGAGACCGGCGACGGAGACCGGCAGATGGCCCATGCTCTGCGCGGCGTCGAGACAGATCACCACATCCGGCCCGACGGCCGCGCGGATACGCTGGACGTTCATGTCAGCGCCGTACACATGGTGCACATGGGTCGCCGCGACAAAGCGGGTCCTGGGACCGACCGCCCTGGCGAGTGCGTCCGGATCATAATCGCCCGAGGACGTCTGGTACGGCATCTCCCGTATCCGTATCCCGATTCCCTGGGCCTCCAGCAGCTTCCGGGCGTCCAGCCACGGGACCAGATTCGCCTGGTGGTCCGCGAACGGTACGACGATCTCGTCGCCGTCGGTGAGGAAGGCGGGCAGCCAGTCCTGGGCGACGGTGCGCAGTCCCTCGGTGGTGCCGCTGGTGAAGTGGACGGTGGACCGCTCCGGATCCGGGTCGGAGAGAAAGGACTTGATCTGCTCACGGGTCCGTTCCGCCAGTTCGGTGGAGGCATTGGCCCAGGGATAGGTTCCGCGCCCGGCGTTGGCGTTGGCGGTGGTCAGATAGGTCTCGACGGCCTGTAGTACGGCCTGTGGCTTCTGGGCCGTCGCGGCGCTGTCGAGATAGACCAGATCCGGATGCCCGGTGATGATCGGGAACATGGCGCGCAGTGGACGCTGCCAAGGGATCAGATCGTCCGGGAATGCCGCCTCTTCGTGGTCGCGCTCGTCGTGGTCGCGCGGGATCGTCCCGGTCATCGCGTCACTCCCTGACCAGCGGAGCGCCGGCATCGCGCCAGGCGATGATGCCACCGTCCAGACTGCGCGCGTCGGTGTGACCCATCCGGCTCAGCAACGCCGCGTACCGGGCGGATCTGTCGCCGACGGGACAGGTCAGCAGGACCGGTTTGCGCCTGCTGAACGGCAGACCGCCACGGACGAGTTCGGCGAACAGCTCGTCGGTGATATTCACCGCGTGCTCGATATGCAGCGCGGCATACGCGGACGGACTGCGCAGATCGATCACCAGAGGCTGCTCCCGCGCGATCCACTCCTGCGCCTCCCGCGCACCGACGGTCACGACGGCGGCGAGCTCGGCGGCGGACACATCGAGGAGTGAGTTCTTACGGGCGGCGAGACCGATCAGTTCGGGACGGCGCTGTTTCACATAGCTGAGATAGCTCTCGATACGGTCGCAGACGATGAAGACGGCGGCCTGGCGCTCGTCGCCGTCGGTCAACGCGGCGTCGGCGGCCCGCAGTTGGCGCACCGTTCCGAAGTAGGCGGCTCCTCCGGTGGGCCCGGCGAGGATGCCGCAGCGGCGGGCCAGCGTGAGCATTCCGTCGATGGCCTCGTCGGCGGTGACCGGCTCCATCGTGTCGTAGGTCGCCGGATCGAAGAGACCGACCTCGTGCACCTCGTCGATGGTACGGATGCCCGGTATGAAGTCCGACTTGTCCGCGACCAGCCCGACGACCCGGACCCGGGAGTCGTGCTCGCGCAGCGCCCTGGCGACACCGGTGGAGGAGCCGGCGGTGCCCACACACGCGATGAACCAGTCCGGTACGCGTCCGTCCAGGTCCTTCACGATCTCCGGGCCGGTGCCGAGGGCGTGTGCCTCGGTGTTACGGGCGTTGAAGTACTGGTCCGTGTGCAGATAGGCGCTGTCCGGATCGGAGAGGGCGCGGTGGAAGAGCGTCAGCGGATCCTCGGTGTCGGTCGGGTCGAGACATTCGCTCTGTCCCGGCAGTTCCTCGATCTCGGCGCCCAGCAGAAGCAGCAGATCCTTGATCTCCGGGATCCGCATCCGGTTGGTGACGCTCTTGAACGACAGCCCGTGCATCCCGGCGATCACCGACAGCGCCTTCGCCGTGTTCCCGCTGGACAGTTCCACGAGCTGACTGCCGCGCTCCATGGCGGTGGCGAGACCGGGACGGGCCATGTTCCACGCGGCCCGGTCCTTGACCGAACCGAAGGGATTGAGCATCTCCAGTTTGGCGTAGAGGTCGATGTGCCGCAGGCCGTGCACCTCCGGATCGATGCGTACCAGCGGCGTGTTGCCGATGACCTGGGTGATGCTGTCGTACCTCATGCCCTGCCCTCCTGGCACAGCGTCGGCCAGTACTGCTCGTCCAGACTCCATCGCCAGATGCCGTCGCCGTCCCGCCACGCGGCCACTTTCCGTCCGACGGGGAGGTGTTGTGCCCGGCTGGCCTGGAAGTCCATGCAGTAACCGGCGGTGTTCACAAAACCCAGCAGATCGCCGGGGCTCGGGAGGCGCGGCAGGAAGACCATCCTGCGCGAGATCAGATCGGCTTCCAGACACAGGCTGCCCGCGAGATAGACCCCTACCGCGTCGCCGCTGTCGGTCACGCTGCCCCCGTCACGCCCGATGACAACAGGGTCCATGACGATTCCATGGTCCTCAAGGCCTATGTCGTCGGCCTTGGCGGCGAGGCGTACGAGGTGCTCCCCGGCCTCGGTGCGCCGTACGTCGAGTACCCGCGCGAGCGTCAGCCCGCACTGGTCGGCGAGGGCCCGGCCGGGCTCGGTGTAGAGGTCGTACAGATTCTCCAGGAGCACGGTGGACAGCGTCCGGCCGCCGAACGAGGGAGCGGAAGTCGACAGCAGTGCGTCGAGATAGCCTTCGGCCGCGACCGGACGGTATCCCGGATAGAGCCCGAGCGAACCGCGCAAGGTGCCCGCGTCATCGCGGAGGCCGTATCCGTAGCCGCGCCATGTCAGGGCCGGGCGCCGGCCCAGGACCGCCTTGGTGAGTTCGGTCGTATACCGTTCCCACTGCTCCTGATGGGCGAGGTAGTTGACGCCGTAGCCGCCTCCGATGTCCACCACCCGTGGTCTCAGGCCTCGTTCGCGCAGCGTGTCCAGCGCCCTGACGCAGCCTTCGAGCGCCACCGCCTTCTCGGCCACACTGGTGGTGTCCAAGTGGAAGCCCACGCCGAGGAGTTCGACGGCGTCGCCGTGCCGTTCGACGGCTCCCACCAGGCTGTCGAGCTCACTGACCGGAGTGCCGAAGCGGCTTGTCCTGCTCAGCACCTTCACTCCGGATGTCCCGAACGCGGACAGCCGCAGCAGGATCCGTACCCGGGGCAGCGCGTACGAGCGGACGATCCCGGCCAGGGCGTCGAGTTCGGTGCGTCCGTCGACATGGACGGTCACTCCCGTACGGGCGGCGAGCCACAGGAACTCCGGGCTCTTGGGACCGGTGGCCATGATCCGGTCCGGAGTGAACCCCGATCCGAGCGCGTGCTGTAACTCGCCCACCGAGGCGACGTCCACGGCCGCGTCGGTGGCGGCGAGCCGGCGCATCAGTGCGCAGGAACGATTCGCCTTGTGGGCGAACCAGACCTGGCCGCCCAGTCGGTGCTTCCGGTACGTGGCACGGAAGCGTTCGGCGTTGTCGGCCAGCTGATCGGGGAGCACCACACCGAGCGGTGACCCGAGCGCGTCGACGAGCGAGCGTGTGAAGTCTTCCGCCTGGAGCAGCGCCGCCAGGCGTGGCTCTGTGCGCGGCTCCAGATACAGAGGCTCCGGATACAGAGGCAGAGCGCTCATAAGACCTCCTCATACGGACATGCCGGCCCGCCTTCCTCATTACAAGCGACATTCATTTCCCTTTTCGGGAGCCCTTACGCGCCGTGTCGGCGAGGAAGGCCGGGGAAGGCCAGGAGGTCCGGCGGGCGCGGCGGCCCGTACGTACGAAGCGAGCCGCTCCGCCGATGGGAGCGACTCGCTTCGGGAGCCGAGGCCGGGCCAGGGCACAGGGCCCGGACATAAGGCCTGGACATAAGGCCTGGACATAAGGCCGGGGCCCGGGCCGGGCCCGGGCCTGGCGGGACATGGGCTCAGTGGTCGTCCCAGTGCCCGTCGTGGCCGGCGTGCCGGTGGCCGTCGTGAACATAGTCGACATGGCCGTCGTGCGGCACGGCGACATGTCCGCAGCCCTCACCATGGCGGTGCGGATGCTCGCTGTGAGCGGTGTGCCCGGCGGGCTCGCACTCGTCCACATGGTCCGCGTGGACGCGATGCAGATGGCCGTCGTGCTCGTAGTCCACATGGCTCTCGTGCGGCACGGCGACATGACCGCAGCCCTCACCGTGGTGGTGCGGGTGGTCGGTATGAGGAGCGTGTGCGGTGGTCATGGCTCCCTGCCTTTCTCCCATGGTCCCTCGATGCGGGCCGCGCGGTTGTGGCGTTTCGCGCCAGTGGCTCAATACTGCTCTTCCGGGCGCGGTCCCGCAGTTTTCCGTTACGCGCGGATTACCGCCATGCGCGGACCGCGGGCCCGCTGCCCACGCCAGGACAGGCCGTTCCGGTGCCGCGGAGGCCGAGGCCGGGCTTGTATCGAATGGCCTACGGAGGCGCCTTCCGGCCGCCGCTGTCAGCCCACGCACTCGTGACTGTCACCGCCGCTGCGGCACTGCCGTCCCGAGCGCCCGGGATCGTAGGAGGGCGAGGGCGCGGGATCCTCCGGGGCGCAGGGTGTTCCGGCCCGCGTCGGACACGGCGGCAGCGGTGCCGGATGGGCACGCTCGTACGAGTCGTGCCAGGCGGCGACCGTGACGCACAGCGCGAGCGCCGCGACCAGAAGCTGGACGGACCCGGCGAACGGATGCGCCGCACGGAAGAAGATGATGGCGATCGCCAGCACGGCCAGCGTGAATCCGGCGGTCCAGAGCGTCGGTACCCAGTCCATCGGCGGCGTCGCGACGCGCGCCTTGGAGTTCGCGTACTCGCCCGGCCGGGCCCAGGTACGCAGCCCCAGCGCCACGCCCAGCATCAGCGCGAACAGCGTCTCAAGAAGCAGCATGAGCAGACCGAGACAGCCGCCCTCGAACCAGTCGCCGCGGGTGTTCGAAGGATTTCGGCGCCGCTCGCCCTGCGGCGGAGACGGTATACGGGAACCAGGAGTCCAGGTCATGGTCGTACATTCGTACGGAACCTCGCGCTCCATGCCGCCCTACACCGAACCGGGATCAAGCCGTGCCGCTCCCGCCGCCGTCCGGGCATCATGCGCGGTATCCGGCCAACTGTCCTCAGCCGAGCCGCCATTGACAGCCTTGAAGAGTTGTCCAATCATCATCAACAGCGTGATGCGGAATGACGCGAGGGACGCGAGTGGACCAACTCGCGTGCTGAGCAGGCCAGTTGGTCGAGTGGCGAGAGTGCGCGGTTGAGACGCCCTGTGCAGTACCTGGATCGGCCGGGCCCGGGGGAGCCTGCCCGTGCGGCGTGGTGAGGAGGAGCAGCGTAGGCCGTCGGTCCCGTAGCGGACCGGACAGGAGACGGAAGACATCCCTCTCCCATCTCCCACCGACCTTGGACTCACACCGGCCTCGGACAGCTTCGCGAGCATCCGCGTCAAGGTCGATTCCGCCCGAGTCAGTGCTTCTCACTGCTCCCTCACGGCTTCTCGGCGTGACAACGATGTCCGCGCCCGTCCGTCCCAGGACGATGGCGCCTCACGGTGATCCCCAACTCCGTACTGAGCCTCCCCCAGGGGAAAGGGCTGGTCTTGTCGGCGATACGCGGTTCTCACAGCATGACCACCACACCGCCTCGCGCGGTACCGGTTGCGACCACGGACGGGCCGCCGACGGACGGACCGTCGTCGGACCGGCCGCCGACGGAAAGCGGAACGCCTCCGGCGCTGTCGTGGGCGCAGCAACGGCTCTGGGTACTGGCGCAGTTGGAGGGCGCCAGTACCGCGTACAACGAGCCGATGGGCTTCCATCTGCGCGGCCCGCTCGACCGCGCGGCCCTGGTCCGCGCGCTCGACGCGCTGGTCGCGCGGCACGAGACGCTGCGCACGCGGCTGGTGTCCACGGAAGGTGAGCCGTACCAGCGGATCGATCCGCCGGACACCGGATTCGCCCTCGTGGTGGAGGATCTGACGGATTGTCAGGACATCGCCGCTCGCCTTGCCGTCCGGCAGCGCGAGGAGTCCTTCACACCGTTCGGCATGAGCCGGGGCCCGCTGGCGCGCGGCAGGCTGCTCGTCCTCGGCGCGGACCACCACATTCTGCTGCTGACCGTGCATCACATTGTCTTCGACGGCCGGTCCAGGGACATCATGCTCCGGGACCTCGGCACGCTCTACACCGCGTTCCAGCAGCGGACGGAGCCCGCGCTTGCGCCGCTGACCTGGCAGTACTCCGACTACACCCACTGGCAGCGGCAGTGGATGTCCAGCGACGAGCCCGCCGCGCAGGCCGCGTACTGGACGGCGAATCTGGCCGATGCGCCGCCACTGCTGGAACTGCCGACCGACCGGCCGCGACCGGTCGAGCAGGACTTCCGCGGCGGCCGGGTACGGATCTCCCTCGGCGCCGATCTCACCGCGGCGCTGAAGGCCCTCGCCCGACGGCACGGCGTCACGCTGTACTCCACCATTCTGACCGGCTGGTCCGTGGTGCTGTCACGGCTGAGCGGCCAGTCGGACATCGTTGTCGGAGTTCCCACGGCGAACCGAAGGCGCGGCGATGTCTCGGAGTTGATGGGCTTCTTCGTCAACAGCCTCGCGGTGCGCGCCGATCTGTCCGGCTCGCCGACAGGGACCGAGCTGCTGGCACGCGTACGTACCGCGCTCCGTGGCGCTCTCCACCATGTCGACCTGCCGTTCGAGCGTGTGGTGGAACTGGTCGCACCGCCGCGCAGCACCGCCCATACTCCGCTGTTCCAGACCATGTTCGCCTGGGTTCCGCCGCTGAAAGGGCGGCTGGAGCTGGCGGAGATCGAGGTGGAACCGCTCGCCGTGCCGCACGCGCCGGCCAAGTTCGATCTGGCGCTGGCGCTGCTGGAGGAAGACGGCTGTGTGGTCGGCGATCTGGACTACGCCACCGCCCTGTTCGACCACGGTACGGTCGAGCGCTACGCGGGCTATCTGACGCGGGTGCTGCGGCAGATGGCCGAGCGGCCCGACCGTGCGGTCGCGGATCTCGCGCTCATGGACGCGCGGGAGCAGCAAGAGCTGCTGACGAGGTGGAGTGGTGTCGGGCAGAGCACCCGACGGCCCTCGTCCCGGCCGGAGAGCCTGCCCACGGGCCCGGTCGGGGGCCTGGTCGACGGCCCGGTCGAGAGCCTGCCCGCGGACCCCGTCGACGGTCTGCCCGAGAGCCTGGTCGAGCGCTTCGAGGCCCAGGTCCGTGCCCGTCCCACAGGTCTCGTCCTCGTCCGCGGTGAGGAACGGCTCGACTACGCGGCGCTGGAGCGGCGCGCCAACCGTCTGGCGCACGCCCTGATCGCCCGGGGCGTCGGTCCCGACCAGGTGGTCGGACTGCACACCACACGGTCGACGGCTCTGGTGGTCGGCGTCCTCGGCATCCTCAAGTCGGGCGCCGCCTATCTGCCGCTCGATCCCGGTCAGCCTCCCGAGCGGCTGGCCGCGATGGTGGAGGACGCCGTACCGGCTCTGGTGCTGAGCGACGCCGCCGTACCGCCCGAGGGCTGGGAGGATCTGGCCGCGGTCGAGGCGGAAGGGCCGCGCGACGACGCTCCCGGGATCGCGGTCCGGCCGTCGCATCTGGCCTATGTCATCTACACCTCGGGCTCGACGGGCCGACCCAAGGGAGTGGCGGTGACGCACGCCAGTGTCACCAATCTCTTCGGCCACTGGCTGGCGCGGTTCGGCGCGGCGCCGGGCGAGCCGGCGTCGTTCTGGTCGAGCATCGGCTTCGACGCCTCGGTGCACGAGATCCTCATGCCTCTCACCACCGGCGCCGTGCTGCATATCGTCCCCGACGAGCTGCGCGGCGATCCCGAGGCGCTGATGGGCTGGCTGCGCGACCACCGGATCACCCAGGCGTTCCTGCCTCCCTCCTACGTCAAGTGGATCGACGAGGATCCCGGCGCGCGTCTGGCGGGACTGGCGCTGCGTCAGCTGCTGACGGGTGTGGAATCGCTGCCCGAGTCGGCGCTGTACCGGATGCGGCAGACCCTGCCCGGACTGCGTATCTGCTACGGCTACGGGCCCACCGAGACCACGCTCTACACCACCGCCTACGACGATCCGCAGCCTCGCGACCGGCAGTGCCCGATCGGCCGTCCGCTGGACAACACCCGGCTGTATCTGCTGGACGAGCGGCTGCGGCCCGTACCGGTCGGGGTGGCGGGCGAGGTCTTCGTCGGAGGCGCGAGTCTGGCGCGCGGCTATCTGCACCGGCCGGATCTGACGGCCGAACGGTTCCTGCCCGATCCCTTCGTACCGGGCGAGTACGTCTACCGCACCGGTGACATGGCCCGCTGGCTGCCCGACGGCAACGCCGAGTATGCTGGCCGCCGCGACGACCAGCTCAAACTGCGTGGCTTCCGTATCGAACCGGGCGAGGTCGAGGCGGCGCTGCTGGCACTGCCCGGTGTACGGGAGGCGGCCGTGATGGCCGACCGCGAAGGTCCCGGCGAGCCGCGTCTGGTGGCGGGAATCGGCCGGGGCGACACCGTCGCCGGCTCCGGCACGACCGCCGGGTCCACCAGGTCGCCGCACGAGTGGCGTACGGCGCTCTCGCAGCGGCTGCCCGACTATATGATCCCCGCGGTCTTCGTCGAACTCCCGCGTCTGCCGCTGAGCCGGAGCGGCAAGCTGGACCGCGCGGCACTGCTGGAGCTGGCCCGGTCCGCGCTGCCCGCCCATCAGGTCAATACGGCCAGTCCGCGCGACCACGTGGAGATGGCGCTCTACCGGATCTGGCGGAGGCTGCTGCTCCATCCGGCTGTCGGCGTCTCCGACAGCTTCTTCGACCTCGGCGGCACCTCGATCTCCGCGATCAAGATGGCCCATGCCGTCCGTGAGGAGTTCGGCGAGACTCTGCCGATCCGGGACATCATGCTGCATCCGACGATCGAGGCCCTGGCCGAACGGCTCAGGAAGGGTACGTCGGGACGGCCCGACGGAGATCGGCCCGACGGAGATCGGCCCGACGGAGATCGGACCGGCGGAAATCCACGCGACGGCGATCCGCTCGGCGGCAATCTGATCGAGTTCCGGGAAGGCGACGGGCGGCAGCGCGTCATCTGTGTCCATCCGGCGGGCGGCACCGCCTTCTGCTATCTCTCCCTGACCGCCGCGCTGCCCGAGTCCATCGGCGTCCAGGGCATCCAGTCGCCCGGTATCAACGCCGGAGAGACTCCGCTGCCGACGATCGAGGCCATGGCGCGGGAGTATCTGAAGGCCGTCGATCCACGGCCCGACGAGTCGCTGGTCGTGTGCGGGCTCTCGTACGGCGGCCTGATCGCCCATGAGATGGGACGCCTGCTGACGCTCGCCGGACACGCCCGGGTGAGTGTGGTCCTGCTCGACACCTACGGGACGGAGGACCCGGCGCAGCGGGCCGCGATCGCGCCGGTCGAGTCGTCCGAGTTCCGCGAGAAGCTGGTCAGGTTCAACGGGATGTATCCGGGCATCGAGGACGACCAGATCGACCGGTACTTCCGTATCTACAACCACAACCGGATGACCGCCCGTGACTACGAGGTCCCGGTGTCGCCGGCCCGGCTGGTGTTCGTACAGGCCACCGAAGACGGCGACGGTGGCGAGGACGGGTCCGCGGTCGCCTCCTTCTGGGAGCGGCGTGCAGGCGGCGGTCTGGTGGTCGAGCCGGTCGGCTGCGGGCACTGGGATCTGCTGGAGAGCGACGAGGTGCCGCGGGTGGCGGAGCTGATCGCGGCGGAACTGGCCCGGATGCCGGCGGCCCGGATGCCGGCGGCGCTCCCGGGCGCGGGAGAGTCCGATGCCGTACAGCCGGGCTCCGCGGCACAGCCGGCCCATCCGTCCGCCGCACTGGAGGCATGATGCGATCCGGAACAACCGGCCTCCCTGCCACTGCCCCGGCCTCGGCCACCGGCCTGGCACACGCGGTACGTGAACAGGCCCTGCGCACTCCGGACGCTCCCGCGCTGATCGACGGTGAACGGCGGCTCGACTACGCCGCTTTGGACGCCGCCGGCGCCTCGGTCGCCCATGCGCTGCGCCGCGACGGTGTACGGCCGGGCGAGGCGGTCGCGGTCGCTCTGCCGCGCTCCTGGCAACTGGTCTGCGCCATGCTCGGCATCCTGCGGCTCGGCGCCCGTGTCGTACCGCTCGACGCCCAGAGCCCACCGGAGCGGCTCCACCACATCCTGACGGACTCGGGCAGCGTGACGGTGATCCACGGCGGAACCGCACCCGGCTCCGAGGCCGGGCCGGACTCCGAGGCCGTGCCGGACGGTCTGTCTGAAGTTCTGCCGGAAGGCATACGACCGCTGCCGGTGGACGCGTTGCTCGCGGCCCGACCGGATGAACAGGGCGCCCAGGAACCGCCGTTCACGGGAGCGCCCGTCTCCTTCGTCTTCTACACCTCGGGCACCACCGGCCGCCCCAAGGGCGTCGAGATACGGGACGCGGGCATTCTGCGGCTGGCCCGGCCCGGCTATGTCCGGCCGGCGGAGGGCGCCCGTTTCGCCTGTCTGTCCAATCCCGCCTTCGACGCGCTGAGCTTCGAGGTCTGGGTGCCGCTGCTGACCGGCGGCTGCTGTGTGATCCTCGACGACGAGACCGTCCAGGCGCCGCACACACTCGCCGCCGCACTGCTGCGGCTGCGCATCGACACGATGTTCATCACGACGGCGCTGTTCAACGCGGTGGTCGAGACCGTGCCCGACTGCTTCGCCGGCGTCGGCCAGGTCCTGATCGGCGGCGAGCGGCTCAACGCCCGTCTGATCAGCCGCTGGTACCGCCACAACGCGTCGAGTACGACCCAGCTCCACAATGTGTACGGTCCGACGGAGACGACCACCTTCGCCGTGTCCCATCCCATTCCCCGTGACTTCGACGGGAGCGTGGTGCCGATCGGACGGGCGCTGCAGGGCACCGGAACACTGCTGGTCGTGCCGGGCACCAACCGTACGGCCGCGCCCGGCGAGGTCGCCGAGCTGCTGCTCTCCGGCGACGGTCTCGCGGCCGGCTACCGCAATCTGCCCGAGGAGACCGAGCGCCGCTTCGTCCGGCTCCCGTGGTACGACGGCGGCCGGCAGGTCCACTACCGGACCGGTGATCTCGTACGGGCCGGCACCGACGGCCTCATCGAGTACATGGGCCGGGCGGACCGCCAGGTGAAGGTCCGGGGCTTCCGTATCGAGCCCGGCGAGCTGGAACAGCGGATCGTGGCGCATCCAGCGGTGCGGCAGGCGTATGTGTGCGCCCGGCGCGACGGCGAGGACGGGCCGAACGAGCTGCTGGCCTATGTGGTGTTCGGGGACGATCTGCCGTTCGACGAGTTCGACCGCCATCTCGCGGCCGGGCTGCCCGCCTATATGCGGCCCCACCATATCCATCGCGTCGACGCGCTCCCGCGCACCGCCAACGGCAAGGTGGACGAGGCCGCTCTGCTGTGTCTGGACGTACGGCCCTGGCGGCGCCCGGACGCGGCGGAACGGACAGCGGCCGAGGAGGAGACGGCGGTCACCGGCCGGCAGCGCGAGGTGCTCGCCCTGGCCGAAGAGATCCTCGGCACACCCGGAATCCGGCCCGGTGACCGCTGGATCGCTGTCGGCGGCGACTCCCTCAAGGCGCTGCGGCTGCGCTTCGAGGCGCGCCGGCGCTGGGGCTGCGAACTGCCGCAGTCGCTCGTCCTCCACGGTGACTTCGCCGGGATGGCCGACGCGATCGACCGGGCGAGAACCTCCGGCGACTCGCCGTATCCGACGCCCGCCGCTCCGTCGGGAGCGCGTCGCGCACCGGCCACCAGCGAGCAGCAGCGGCTGTGGCTGCTGCAACAGCGCGCACCGCGCTCCACGGCGTACAACGTGGGACTGGCCTTCCGGCTGACGGGCGCCGTCGACGCCGAGGCGCTGCGGCGCGCGCTGCGACGGCTGGTGGAGCGTCATCCGGCGCTGCGTACCGCCTTCGAGGCGGCGCCCGAGGGACTGCTCCAGGTGGTGGACGAGCCGTACGATCCCTGGACCGAACCGGACCCGGAGGCCGTCGGCGACGGGACCGGCGGACAGGGCCTGGCCTTCGCCGAGAGGGACTTCGCCGACCGGTTCTTCGCCCAGGGCTTCGAGCTGGCACGGTCCCGGATGCTGCGGGCGAGCTGGCTGCCGCAGGACGGCGGCGGAGTCCTGCTGCTGCTTGTGCACCACATCGCGGTCGACGGCTGGTCGGTCAACATACTCCTGCGGGATCTCTCGGACGAGTACGCGGAGGCTCTCCGGGACGCGGAAGCACCGGGAGCAGCCCACAGAGGCACAGACGCACCGGCCGCACCGGCTCCCACTCCGCTCGACTACGCCGTCTGGCAGACCGACTGGTTCTCCCGGCCCTCCTATCTCAGCCAGCTCGATGAGCTGCGCGCCCACTACGCCGGTCTGGAGGGAGCGGCGCAACCACTGCCGCCGGCCGGCTCCGGGCCCTTCTCCGACGGTCGGCCGCCGGAGGGACGGCTGCTGCACTCCTCGCTCGACGCCGCCCGTCGCGCCACCGTGGACCGGCTCTGCGCCGAGCTGGATCTGACGCGTTTTCAGCTGCTGCTCGGTGTCTTCGCCTGGAGCCTGTACGGAGTGACCGGACTGACGCGTCCGCGCGTGGCCGGACCGGTGGCCAATCGGCCGGTGGAGGAGTTCGGCGCCAGCGTCGGCATGTTCGCCAATACCGTCCTGCTGCCGCTGACCGTCGCACCGCACGAGGATCTGCGCGCCCAGTCGTTGCGTCTGGGCGCCGGTGCGCGTGAGGTGCTGGAGCGGCAGGACGTGGCGCTGGCCGATGTGCTGGCCGACCGGGAGGCGGGCGCGGGCGCAGGCGCAGGTACTCGTACCAGCACCGGCACCGGCACGGCTCCGTTCGACTTCCTGTTCGTCCTGGAGAACACCGACTTCGCCGCACTGGCGCTGCCCGGCTGCGCCTCCCGGCCACTGTGGTGGGCTCCCGCCGAGGCCAAGTGCCCGCTGACGCTCTCCGTGGTCGAGCACGCGGACGGCTTCGACTGTCTGTGGGAGTACGCCGACGACCACTTCGACGCCGCCGAGGCCGAGGCGATGTCCGCCCTGTTCCTGCGAGGTCTCGACCTGCTCGCCGACGGAGGTACGGCGACGCCCGCCGAGCTGGCGGCTCCCTACCGGAGCACTCTGCCCGACCACGGCCGTGGCGCGGCGGCCGACCCGGCCTGGACGACGATGGCCGACGGCTTCGCGCGGCAGGTCGCGCTGACTCCGGACGCACCGGCTCTGATGACCGATGACGGCGCGGTCGGTTACGCCCGGCTCGACGCGTACGCAGCGGCCCTCGCCGCCGAACTGCGGGCGGCGTATCCGCAGCCGGAGGAGCACGACAGCCCGTGCGCCGTCGCGCTGTACTTCGAGCCCTCGGTGGAGCATGTCGTGGCGCTCCTGGCGCTGGCCCGGCTCAATCTGACCGCCGTACCGCTGGATCCGTCCTATCCGCCCGCCCTGCTGCGCCAGATCCTCGCGCAGGTGGAGCCGCTCTGTGTGCTGCTCCCGCCCGGCGCCGGGACGGCGTTCGACACGGTCGATCCGGGCGGAGCCGTACGCCACACCGTCACCCTGCCGACCGCCGGAGATCCGGCCGGAGGACCCGCCCACGAACCGGCCGACGGACCGGCCGACGAACCCGCCGTACCGCCGCACCATGGCGCTCGTCCCCTCTACACCCTGTTCACCTCGGGCTCCACCGGCACTCCCAAGGGCGTGCGGGTGTCCGACCGTACGCTGGCCAATCTGCTCCAGTGGCAGACGGAGTCGGGCGGTCTGGCGGCGCCCGCCGCCACCCAGCAGTTCTCCATGCTCTCCTTCGACGTCTCCTTCCAGGAGATCTTCGGCACGCTGTGCGGCGGCGGATGTCTGCATCTCGTACGGCCCGGCTGGCGCCAGGACGCTCCGGCTCTGCTGGAGCAGCTCGAATCGGCGGGCATCGAGCGCGTGTTCATGCCGTATGTGGCGCTCCAGCTCCTCGCCGAGCACGCCGTCCATCTGGGCCGCTATCCCTCGCGGCTGCGTGAGGTGGTGACCGCGGGCGAGCAGCTCGTCTGCACCGACGCCATCCGCCGCTGGTTCGCGGGCATGCCCGGAGCGCGGCTGTTCAACCACTACGGCCCGACCGAGACACATGTGGTCAGCGCCCTCTGTCTCGAAGGCGATCCGGCGCGGTGGCCGGAGCGCCCGGCCATCGGCCGGCCCGTCGCCGGTGCGGTGCTACGGGTGGTGGACGAGGCGGACGAGGCCGTACCGCCCGGACGCACCGGTGAGCTGCTGATCGGCGGAACGATGGCCGCCCGCTGCTATCTGGGCGATCCGGCGCTCAACGAGACGCGCTTTGTCGAGCTGCCCGGACTCGGGCTGTTCTACCGCAGCGGCGACCGGGCGCACTTCGACCGCGAGGGCCTGCTGCACTGCACGGGCCGCGACGACCAGCAGATCAAGCTGAGCGGGCACCGGCTGGAACTGGGCCAGGTCGAGGCGGCCCTGCTACGGCATGCCGAGATCGTCAACGCCGTGGTCGTACACGACGGCGACGAGCTGGTGGCCTGCCTCCAGTTCCGGGACAGAACACCGACGGCCGAGGCGCTGGCGGCCCATTTGGTCCCGCTGCTGCCTCCGTACATACGGATCGGCCGTTTCCGGCGGCTGACGGCGCTGCCGCTGACGCCCAGCGGCAAGCTCGACCGCAAGGCCGCCCTACGGGCACCGGGTGAGGACCTGCGCCGGAGTTCCGCCGCCCTGCCCGCGCTGTCGGAGCGCGAGGCCCGGCTGTCCGAGGCGTTCGAGGCGGTGACCGGCTCGTCCATCGGCCCCGACCAGACCTTCTTCGAGGCCGGCGCGTCGAGTCTGGGACTGATGCGCTTCCACCTGCGCTGCACCACCGGACTGGGACTGCGCTTCACCGTCGCCGACCTGTTCGAGCATGTCACCGTACGCGCGCTGGCCCGCTTCCTGGACGGGCAGGCGGCGGTGCGGACGCCTCTGGCTCGGGACCGTACCGGCACCGCCCAGGACCGTACGGACCGTACCCGCGCGGCCGACGAGCCGATCGCCGTCATCGGCATGGCGGTACGGCTGGCCGGCGCCG